>DATFLS010000435.1:0-6459 GCA_035267465.1 bacterium | reverse complement strand
TGGTGATCCTGACGCCCCAGTCAATGACAGACATCGACCGCATTGCCGAGGAGATTTGTGCGGCCGCCGGACGATACGAAAAACCGGTGTATACCTCGTTTATGGGGCAGGCCGATGTGGCCTCCGGAATCGAAATTCTTCAGCGAAAAAACATCCGCCATTACATCCTGCCGGAATCCATGTTGAGCAGTCTCGCCAGCGCGTATGCTTTTACGCTGCACCGGCAGCATCCGTCAGAGGAGACTCCTGCATTTCCGGACATCGATAAAGAGCCGGCGCTGAGCATTGTGAATCAGGCGGCGCACGCAGGGCAACAATCGCTGGGAGAAATGGAGGCAATCAAAGTACTTCAGGCATATGGTTTACCGGCGCCAGAAGCAGGTGTCGCATCTTCGGAAGAGGCGGCCGCGGATGTTGCCGATCGTATTGGTTATCCGGTCGCCCTCAAAGTGAGATCCGCGCAGATCACCCACAAAATTGATGTCGGAGGCGTCCGGCTGGATCTTCCGAATGCCGAATCGGTACGGAACGCCTACCATGATATTATGGATCAGGTCACTGACGCCGAGCCGGCGGCGGAAATCGAGGGCGTCTTTGTGCAAAAAATGGTTCCGGCCGGGGTGGAAGTGATCCTGGGTATCAAACGGGATCCGGTGTTCGGTCCCATTGTGATGTTCGGACTGGGAGGGACTTTCGTGGAAATCTTTCGGGATGTTGCCTTCCGCATCCCGCCGTTCGGTCCCCGGGTGGCCGGGGAGATGATTCGGGCGATCAAATCGTATGCAATGTTAACCGGGTATCGCGGCAAGCCTGCGGCCGATATCGGGGCCATTCAGGAGGCCCTCCAGCGTCTGGCTCAGCTGGCTATCGATTGTTCCCAGATCACAGAACTGGATATCAATCCGTTGATTGTCCAACCCGAGGATCAAGGCTGTGCGGTGGCTGATGTACGCATCATGCTGTAGTTCATGTGCTGGTCGGGAATATTGACGCTCCGGAATGGATTCCATGGGATATTCGATTTCCTGTGAATCAAATCATTGACAGATGATTGCTGCGACACACAACCAGACAAATGTATCATCTCATTACGTTGACAGACATACCAGCGAGAATAGCCATAGTTTACGAACGCACGCATTTCAACAAAGGAGAGACCAACTATGCGTATGCTCATTCACGACAATTATGAAGCCCTGAGTAAGTGGGTTGCCTATTATGTTGTCCGGAACATCAAACGAGCGAACCCCACCCCGGAAAACCCGTATGTTCTGGGATTACCTACCGGTTCCTCCCCGCTGGGCACCTACCAGAATCTGGTGGAACTATACAAGGAAGGGGAGGTTTCCTTCAAAAATGTGGTGACCTTCAATATGGATGAATATGTCGGAATACCGGAAGATCATCCCCAGAGCTATCATTATTTCATGTGGAGTAATTTGTTCAGCCATGTCGACATCCCCAGGGAGAATGTGAATATACTGGACGGGAACGCCTCTGATCTGGAGAAGGAATGTGAGCTTTATGAGGAGAAGATTCAGGAAGTCGGCGGGATTGACCTCTTCCTGGGCGGCATTGGTCCGGACGGGCATATTGCCTTTAATGAGCCGGGATCGTCGCTCACCTCACGGACCCGGGTTAAAACGCTCACGTACGATACCCGGGTGGCAAACTCCCGGTTTTTCGATGATGATATCAATAAAGTTCCGAAGATGGTCCTGACCGTGGGCGTGGGGACGGTGATGGACGCCAATGAAGTGCTGATTATCGTAAGTGGCATCAAGAAAGCCCGGGCCCTGCAGAAAGTGGCTGAAGAAGGGGTCAATCATATCTGGACCGCCTCCATGCTGCAGCTGCACAGGCACGGGATTATCGTGTGCGACGAGGAGGCGACCTATGAGCTGCGGGTATCCACCGTGAAGTACTTCAAAGACATCGAAGCGAAAAATCTGGGACTGCCCGAACTCTAAACGCGCAGGGAGCACGGATGGATATGGCATGGCGAGCCCTCAGGGATGCGGAAATCGAGAAACTCCAGGCGCAGGGATGTACCGCCACCGACTGGCGGTCCATTTCTGTAACCAAAGATTTTCGCCCGGAACGTGTCCGCCAGGTACGCTTCAGTGGCGAGATCCGCATCGGACGCCTGGATGGAGACGTGACGCTTCCGGGCGGTGTGAGGCTGCCGACCGGTCTGTATCGGTCTTCGATACATAACTGCACAATAGGTGAAAATGTCTATATCGCCGATGTGGGTCGCCTGGCACATTACACTGTCCAGGCGGACGTGATCATCGAACAGGTACGCACGTGTGTTGTGGAGGGAACCAGTGCCTTCGGTAATAATGTCGTTCTGGATATTGTCAACGAAGCCGGGGGCCGGGCGTTACCGATTTTCGATCAGCTGTCTGCGCAACTGGCCTATCTGCTGGTGTTTTTCCGTCATCGTCCGGATGCGGTTAGGAAACTGGAACGCATGATCGAGCAATACGCCCGGGAAAAATCCTCGGAGACCGGCATCATTGAAGCCGGCAGTCGTATTCGAAATGTTTCTGAGATACACAATATTCTAGTCGGCGCTCACGCCGGCATTGAAGGCGCGCAGCAGCTGGTGAACGGCACTATTCGCAGCTGTGCCGCCGATCCCACAGAGATCGGGCAAGGAGTCGTCGCCAGGAATTTTATTATTCAGGAAGGGGCGAAGGTGACATCAGGCGCCCTGCTGGACTCCTGTTTCGTCGGGCAGGCGGTGCAAGTCGGGAAGCAGTATTCCGGGGAGCACTCGGCATTCTTCGCCAACTGCGAAGCCTTCCACGGAGAGGGCGTGGCCCTGTTCGCCGGGCCGTATACCGTGAAGCATCACAAGTCCAGTCTGCTCATTGCCGGGTATTACTCGTTCTTCAACACCTGCAGCGGTACCAATCACAGTAATCACATGTACAAACTGGGCCCGGTCCACCAGGGGGTGATGGAACGGGGGAGCAAGACCGGATCCTTCGCGTATCTCCTCTGGCCGGCACATATCGGGCTCTTTTCCGTGGTGCTCGGGAAACATTACACCAATCTGGACACGGCTGATTTGCCGTTCTCCTATATCGATGAGGAGGAAGGCCGGTGCGTGCTGACACCGGCGATGAATTTGTTCACGGTCGGAACCCGGCGGGACAGCCGCAAGTGGCCGAACCGCGATAAGCGGAGAAGTGACAGGACATTTGATCTGATACATTTTCCACTGCTGAATCCCTGTACCATAGAAAAGATCCTCCGGGGTATAGACACTTTGCAGGATTTGTATTGGTCCGCGTCCCGGGAGCAGGAATATGTCAAATACGGAGGCGCGTTCATAAAGCGCTTAATGCTGAAAATGGGGATCAAATACTACGAAATGGCAGTGAAAGTCTATCTGGGGGAAGTGTTCCTTTCCAGATTGGAATCCCGGCTGCAGACGCGCACGAATTTTGAGGCGTTGAAAACTGCCCTGGCTCCGGACACCATCAGGAGTACCGGCTGGCTGGATCTGGCCGGTATGCTGGCGCCCGGGGAGGAAATAGATGTACTCCTTGAGGCTATCGAGGCGTCCGAGTACGAAGATATCGCCGCCGTTTCCGAAGCGCTCCGAACAACGTATGAGGCGTATTCCCGCTATGAATGGGAGTGGGCTGTCCACCTGCTGGAGGAGCGCATGGAAACCGACTTTATGGATCTGACAACCGATCACTTCCGGCGGATTATCAATGATTGGCAGGAGAATGCAGTGAAATTCCATAACATGATCCGGAAGGACGCCCAGAAGGAGTTTGACGCGTCCGCTCAGATCGGATACGGATTAGCGGGCGGTGATCAGATCCGGCAGGCCGATTTTGAAGCGGTTCGGGGAACGGCTGAAGAAAATACGTTTATCAGGGAACTCGATAGGGAATCCGCACAGATCAGGGACCGGGCTGAAAGGGTTTTGCAGCAGTTCAAACAGTTATTATAATGTCAATATTAGTTCTACCGTTCTTTGTTATAAAATTGAGCGTCGTAGACCTAATTTGTATAATTGTAGCATGAGAGGATACTCTGATGCGTAATATTAATAGCAGATTTAAAATTGATACCTCTTATCTCGTTCAAATTCATATATCGATGTTATACTTGTTTAAAGTATGCTTATCTGTCGCTGTGTTGATAATTTTTTGCGTTGAACACATCAATGGTGGAACGAAGTTAAAAGTAGCCACTTGTCAATTTCCGGTGTCAGGGAATATTAAGAGTAATGCGAAATATATTAAGAAATTTATTAAGCACGCAGCTTCAAATAACGCGCATATCGTTCATTTTTCAGAAGCAGCGCTCAGTGGATATCCACCTACAGATATACCCTCATTTCAAAATTATGACTGGGATGTATTGAGATCTGAAACATACGAGATCATGTCGCTGGCCCAACTATATAATATTTGGGTTGTACTGGGTTCCGCTCATTACATTAATGAAAATGAAAAGCCATTGAATTGTTTATATATAATTTCCAACAGAGGGAAAATTGTCGACCGTTATGACAAATCAATGTTAACGAGTAGTGATTTAAAATATTATACACCAGGTGATCACAGAGTGTCATTGGTATTAAGAGGGTTTAAAATTGGTTTTTTAATATGTTATGATTCTTGTTTTCCTGAGATGTACAATATATACAGACATCAAAATGTTCAAATAATGTTTCATTCCTTTTATAATGCACACCATGAAGGTAAAACTATTTTAGATGAGATAATACCTGCCGAAATAAGGGTGAGAGCCTCAGATAATTTGATGTGGGTAATCGCCAGTAATTCATCTGGTAATTTTTCATCATGGCCAACCTGCATTGCGAGACCAGATGGATCATTGGAATCACTGGAGCGAGGTGTTCTTGGGATTCTCTATCGCGAGTTCCCAGATGATGAACGCACACATGAATTTCGGAGTTGGACGCACAATAATAAAATGATGAAGTTGCCTGAAAATGAAATATATCATAATGGAAAACCGTCCAAACATCCACGGGTAATTAATACAAAATCACTGCCATAAAACTCAGAGTAATCAAAATTCTGGTATCCCACTGATTTTCCGGTAGTGATCGCTGGGAATGCTTCTGTGCCAAAAAATTTCGAGGCTTTCTCCATGAAAAAATCGGCTCCGTTTCGTATATTTGAGCAATCCAAAACACACCACGAAAGGAGCCGATTCATGTCAGGAAATACAGACAAACCACCTCCAATCCAAGCTCTCATCGTTTGTGCGTCAGATCGGAGCGCTATTGCCGAAACCGGAACAAGGGGGCAACAGGGGTACGCAGCCCGCATAATATAGGAAACACAGGCCGGACTGTCGGACCGGATACACCGGTGCCAACCTCCCTGCGGGGAAGAGCAGCAGGACCAGCAGGCGCGGAAGCGAGTATTGCTGAGGAGCCCAGTGCGGAAAAACTGCACGCCGGGATCTGAGAGAGGGGCGTCGGGTAACTGGCGTCCCTACCTTGACGGTTGCCGACATTCCGTATAGCCGAGCCATACTTAGGTAGGGCTTCCTTTCGATGGGCTTGTATACTGATTTCAATAAGGAACGTATGGAGATACCCTTGAGCCAAAATGTCACAGATACCCGGGTGAAGAAAGGCCAACTGGCGATTTCCGGAGTCCCGTTCGAGAATGGTATGTGAGGGACTCTATGCAAAATATGGAAAATGGCTGGGCCATACCGGACGTGATTGTCCGTGAACGGCCTGGTGATGTCAGTCAGCATCTGGATCGCCAGCTGGAGATTGCAGTGAAAGAACTCTTGCCGAAGTTAGAGAGCGAGTGACACAGGACAGGTGGCAGTAGGCAGTAAGCAGTTGGTCGGAGAGAAGGGAGACCGAAAAAAGGCAAAAGGCAAACGGCAGACGCAAGTGTCGGGAGAGAATGGAGGTTTATCTTTGGATTGCAGGGTCAGTACCGAAGTCACGTATTCGAAGGAGTGGGATTACCCTTTATAGTCCGCAGTCTTTTATCATAGGCGATAACCGATTAGCGTAAGGTGTAAGAACAATACAGGCAGCGATATTGATAGATAAAATGACTTCAGTTCTGATGGTGTATCATATCGAGATATTCTCTCAGTAGTATCAAGACATACTTTTCAATTTTGCCGTGTGCCTTTTCACAGTTGAGCATCGACGAAGAACACCTACCTTCTCTCAATAATATGTGAGTCTGGTCTAAAAAGTGTAGCGGAAATCTTTTGCATTTATCATCTTAGAAATATAATCGCTATTCGTATTTTTTTACACAATAGCTTGTGTATTTTTTCGTTGTTTCCATAATTTGTGATAATTTGGAGCGCCAGGCGAAGTCTGGGCTCCCTTGTAGACTGAAAGGAGTCTACCATGTCAAGTGCCTGTGGAACAGGGAGTCGAGTCAGCGCAGCCAGGGGTGACCCGAGGTGTGACGC
>DATFLS010000434.1:0-5479 GCA_035267465.1 bacterium | reverse complement strand
TACTTTACCTGGTACTTTCCGGCGATCCAGTCTCTGTGAGGAAGACTTGTCACATCGTGAACTTCTCAAATAACCGACAGACGGTTCAAAAGATAAAAATAAAATCGCCCGGAGCCGCACCGGGAGTGGACTCAAATTGGAGTTCAGGATGAATTCTTCGGTTAAAGTAATTTGAAGGCAGCGAGCAGCACACCAGACCAGGCAATCATAAAACCGAAGATTGCATAGAGATTCCGGTCCTGTCTCGAATTGAAACTTTGCTCCTGTTTTTCAAATTTCTCGTCAATTGTACTGAATCTCTCATCCATTGTATCAAATCGCCCGTCAATGGTACGGAAGCGGTCGTCGATTGTATCAAATCGCCCGTCAATGGTACGAAAGCGGTCGTCGATTTTATCAAATCGCCCATCAATGGTACGGAAGCGGTCATCGATGTTATCAAATCGCCCATCAATTTCATCGAATCTCACCTCTGCCTCGTCAAATCTCTCATCTACCCTGTTAAACCGGGTATCCGACTGTTTCATCACCTGCAACTGATTTCGCTGGATAAAGGCCTGCAATGCAAGCAACTCCGGGTCGTCGAATTTCTGCTTCAGGATGCGTTCCATGGCATCCACGGCTATTTGGTCAGTCGCCTCTAATTCTTGTTGTTGCTGTTCTTCAGCCATTTTATGTCTTGTCTTTGAAATACTGTCACTAACTCTATTATCGGTATGGTAGCCGCAATAGTCAAGCTGAAGATGGGGAAGAATCTCGCGTTGTTTGGAGAGTACGCGCTTCATATTTTACAGATAATACTGGTATCATTTACACTACAGATAAGAGAGAGCACCTGATGAAACAACTGTCCAAATATGTCGTCTATCTTTTTATTTTTGGCAGCCTTTTATTCGTCTGCGGCCGCCAGCCTGAGCGAGAGTATCCGATTACACCGGTGGAATTCACGAATGTGGATATCACCGGCGGATTCTGGCATCCGCGAATGGAAACGAACCGGAGGGTTACCATCCCCACGGACTTCGAAAAGTGTGAGGAGACCGGAAGAATTGATAACTTTGCCAGGGCGGCCGGTCTGATGCCGGGGGAGCATCAGGGAAAGCGCTATGATGATTCCGATGTGTTCAAGGTCATCGAAGGCGCTGCATACTCCCTGACATTGCAGCCGGATCCGGCCCTGGAGACCTATCTGGACAGTGTCATCACCCTCATCGCCGGCGCCCAGGAAGAGGACGGCTATCTGTATACCATGCGCACGGTCGGCCCGCTGTCGGATGCGGCTGGTGAGACCCGGTGGTCCTATCTCCAGCACAGCCACGAACTCTATAACGTCGGTCACATGTATGAAGCTGCGGTGGCCTATTACCGGGCGACCGGGAAGCGGTCCCTGCTGGACGTGGCGATAAAAAATGCGGATTTGATCGACAGTGTGTTTGGTCCTGAGAAGAAGCGGGACGTGCCGGGGCATGAGGAGATAGAGATCGGACTGATCAAATTGTACCGGATCACCGGCGAGAAACGGTATCTGGATCTGGCGAAGTTTTTCCTGGAGGAGCGGGGCCGGGCGCACGGCAGGGAATTGTACGGCCGGTACTGCCAGGACCACGCTCCGGTGATTGAGCAGCAGGAGGCGGTGGGGCACGCCGTGCGGGCCGGCTACCTGTATTCCGGGATGGCGGACGCGGCAGCCATGACCGGGGATTCCGCCTATGTCCGGGCGCTGAATCGTATCTGGGAAAATGTGGTGTCCAGACAGCTGTATCTCACGGGAGGAATCGGAGCCCAGCACGGCGGCGAGGCGTTCGGAGATGCGTATCAGCTGCCGAATGCCACAGCCTATAACGAGACCTGCGCCGCCATCGCAAACATGCTGTGGAACCAGCGCATGTTTCTTCTGCACGGGGATGCAAAATACATCGATGTCCTGGAGCGGGTGTTATATAATGGCTATCTGGCAGGCGTGTCCATGGATGGAGACAAATTTTTCTACGTAAATCCCCTGGAGGCGGACGGTGAATATCCGTTCAATCACGGCACCGCCACCCGGCAGCCGTGGTTCAGCACCGCCTGCTGCCCCACAAACGTGGTGCGGTTCATGCCCTCTCTGCCGGGATACATCTATGCCATACAGGACGATCGGTTGTATGTGAATCTCTATCTGGAGAATACAGGGGCAATTAATATGTCCGGCACACCGGTGACGATAACGCAGGCAACCCGTTATCCCTGGGATGGCAGTATTCGGATAACCGTTGAACCGGAAGCGCCTGCCGACCTTGAACTCTGTCTGCGTATTCCCGGTTGGGCCAGGAATCAGCCGGTTCCCAGCGATTTATACCGGTACGCCGGAGCGTCCGAAATGGAAGCAGAACTCCGGGTGAACGGTGAGCCGCAGCCCCTCCGGCTGGAAAAAGGATATGTCCGAATCCGGCGTACCTGGCGTGCAGGAGATGAGGTGGAATTGTCCCTGCCGATGCCCGTCAGGCGGGTGCGCAGCCATCCGGCAGTTGAAGAGAATGCAGGCCACGTCGCGGTTGAACGCGGGCCCCTGGTTTACTGCGCCGAGAGTATTGATAATACAGGCGACGTCCGGCGCCTAACACTCGCGGAGAACGCGGGATTGACCACAGAACTCAGAGAAGATCTGCTGGGCGGCATCACCATGATTCACGGAACAGGAGTTCGTGCGGACAACCGGAGCCGCAGGCTGAATGTGCGGCTCCTTCCGTATTATGCCTGGTCCCATCGCGGAGTGAGCGCCATGGCGGTCTGGCTGGAACAACTATAGCAATCTTTCCCAGGATTTAGATTCTGGATATTCGTTGAGGGACTCGTCATATAGTACCAGGTATCTCCATTCTTATAGGAGATTCTATATCTAACCTCTCCTACCTGCAAACCGCCCATATCCCGCATAAGCAGGGTGTATTGGCCCGGGGTCTTGCACTCTCCTCTTTCAATTCACGAAAGATCTGTGTAATATTATACGCAGCTAATTGCAATCGGGTAGATTATCAGAATGAAAGTAGCGTACTTTACGGAAAGTTTACCCCCCAACATGGACGGGGTTAGTCATACCCTGCTCCAGATATCAAAATATATGGACTCCAATGGAGTGGATTTACGCTTCCTTTCACCCTTTAAGCCGGATGAATCCCATTGGCTGTGTGATCGGGTCCGGCAGGTGCGGTCCATTCCGTTTCCCATGTATACCGCGTACCGGGTGAGTTTCCCGATCTTCGAGAATCTTGATGATTATCTGGATGAGTTTCAACCGGATCTGATCCATGTGATCAGTCCGACTCCGTTATGTATTTACGGGCTCAGATATGCCAGAGATCGCCAGCTGCCGGCGGTGGGCAGTTACCATACACACTTCGTCTCTTATCTGAAGTATTATGGGTTCGGTCAGCTGGAATCGATCGGCTGGCGGTATATCCGCTGGTTTTATAACCAGTGCCGACGGGTGTATGTGCCATCAATGAGCGTTCGTGAGGATTTACAAGCCAAGGGGGTTCGCAATATCCATGTGCTCCCTCACGGGATCGATACCGCGCGTTTTTCTCCGGAATATCGCAGTAACCGGATCCGGCGGTATCTGGTGGGCAAGGAGGATATTCCGGTATTACTGTTCGTTGGCAGGTTGGTAAAAGAGAAAGACTTAGCAGAGCTGGTGACTGTTAATAAACTCCTTCAGGAGAAGGGGTTTCGGTTTAAGATGGTGTTTATCGGTGATGGTCCTATGAAACAGGAACTGCAAAAACAGCTGCCGGACGCCCATTTTACAGGAACACTCACCGGCAATGAGCTCTCCCAATGGTATGCGTCGTCCGATCTTTTTTTATTTCCCTCAACAACGGAAACGTTCGGTCTGGTGGTGCAGGAGGCGTTTGCGTCTGGTATTCCTGTAATAGGCGTACGCAAAGGAGGGGTGGAAAACCTGATTCAGGAAGGGGTGAATGGGTTCCTGACTGAGCCGAATACTCCTCCGGAATTTACCGAGAAAGTCCAGCAGTTATTGGAAGATCCCGATTTACGTCGACGGCTCGGGCACAACGCCAGAGCTCTGGTGATGCAACATTCGTGGGATACGGTAAACCAGGAGCTGCTGGAGAGCTATTATGCGCTGACAACTAAAGACGGACATCCGGAGGGAGCTGTCAAGAAGGCACGTGACACCCTTGTTCCCACCGATTCTGATTTTTAAGTTTTTCCGTGTTTATATGGCTGTGAACAATTGAACGACTGAGAGACTTGCGCTATCGGAAACGAGTCCTCTTTTGATACCAAGAAGTTTGTCCGCCGCTTGCTCTGGCTGCTGCCGGTTAGCGTGGCCGTCAATATCGGGTTTGCGCTGGTGTTCACCGATTCTTCCGAACTGTTGCGCATCCAGTCGTTTACACCCGGCTTTTTTATTCTGGCTGCTGTTCTGCGGTTGATTCCCTGGTTCACAAAATCACTCCGGTTACACAACTGGATGAAATTCCTGAAGCATCCCTTCTCGTTCTGGGACGGGGTCCGTATTTCCATGATGTCCGAACTGGGGGCGGCGGTGAGTCCCACAGCCATCGGTGGCGAGCCGGTGAAGACCGGAATGCTGTATCAACGGGGGGTCTCATTCGGCGAGTCGGCCTCCCTGACCAGTATCGCAGCAGCGGAAGATTTAACATTCTATATCCTCGGGCTTCCCGTTGCAATCTGGTTATCGGCCGCCTGGGAGATCGGGAGAATTCAGGCTTTTCTGCAGCGGTCCATGGGGAGTCTCGGGGGGATTCTGCTCGTCACCGGCATTGCGCTGGCAGCGGTAATTATTCTGTGGATCGCCATTCGGGAAGCCGGCTTTCTCGCCGGCCTGCGGAAGCGCATCCGGGATTTCTGGAATGAGTTCAGGAACCTCTATTTCTCCATGGTGCGGCGGGGAAAGATCCGGTTTGCGGTGAATGTATTGCTTTCGGCGGTGCACTGGGGAGCCCGCTATTCCGTGGTGACGGCGCTCGTGTTAAGTCTGGGCTATGAAGTGGATGCGGTACGGTTTTTCGTGCTCCAGTGGGTCGTGTTCACCGTGATGTCGGTGATTCCCACTCCCGGCGCAACCGGGGGAGCGGAGGGCGTTTTCCTGCTGGTATTCGGTGCGGTTCTCCCGGAGGATGCCCTGGGAACTATCCTGATCGGATGGCGGTTCCTGGATTTTTATTTTTTGAGCATCCTTGCGCTTCTTGCCCTCGGCATTGACACCTTATTTCAGAAATTTTTTAACAAATCCGGGATGCTGCCGAACGATGGCTCGTAGGAAATCCGTTGTTGCCGCTTGCTGTGATGGGCGAAAGGGGAAATTCGGTTAAAAATCTTTCCCACATATGAGCGAAATTTTGTTTATATTGAGGTGCATGTAAGTAGAATCGCGGGATATCCATGGGCACAAAGAAGAAAGCCGTACAGGGGACATTGAGTCGATTGGGGGCGCTGCTGTATGTCCTCT
>DATFLS010000433.1:0-6376 GCA_035267465.1 bacterium | reverse complement strand
TGATCGCCAGCGCGATATTAAACTGGGATTACCTCCGGGATCTGTTCAGCCGTCAAACCACGCAATACGGAATGAGCAGTTTGGCGGGGACGCTGATTGTGCTGGTTTTGTTGGTACTGGTGAACCTGATTTTAAGCAATTTTAGCTACCGGCAGGATACCACGGCGGCAGGACAGTACTCACTGGCGGACCAAACGATCAGCGTGCTGAAAAATCTGGAGCAGCCGGTGGAGGTGAAGGCCTTTCTGACCCAGGGGAATCAACAATATGTTAGGGATCGGTTAACCGAATATGCTCATCATTCTTCTCGATTTGACTGGGAGATCGTGGATCCGGATAAGCGGCCTGAAGTGGCGCAAGAATATAATATTCAGAACCTCGGCCAGATTGTAGTGGAATCAGGGAATCGAAGCGAAACAATCGATGAATATTCAGAGCAGAATTTAACCAACGCCGTTATCAAGGTCACCCGGGGAGAAACCAAGACAGTCTACTTTACCACCGGGCATGGGGAGCACAGTATCTCGGATGATAGCGAGTCGGGTCTGCAGCAGGCGGTTAGTGCTATCGAGAGCCAGAACTACGTTGCACAAGATCTCTTTCTTGCCGGAGAAGATTCGATTCCCAGTGATGCTTCGGTCGTGGTGATTCCCGGTGCGCAGACCGAGTTGTTAGAGAAAGAGATGACCATGCTGAACGAATATATCGATAACGGCGGAAACGTCCTCTTCCTGCTGGATCCTCCCCCTGCCCAGAGCTTTTCGGATTTTCTGTCAAACTACTACTTCGAGGTGGGGGAGAATATTGTCGTCGATATGTCGGGTGTCGGTCAGCTGTTTGGGGCAGGCCCCACCGTGCCTCTGGTCAATAACTATGGCGATCACGCCATTACTGAAAATTTCGGTGTTATGACATTCTTCCCGTTGGTACGATCCGTGGACGTGAGTCTGCCTTCCGGTGCGACGGGATATAGCGGAACCGTCATCGCCCGCACCAATCAGCGAAGCTGGGGAGAAACGAACATTCAGCGTATCCAGACGGAAAGTCGGGCCAATCAGGATGATGAAGATGTGGCCGGCCCCGTTCCAGTTGCTGGCGCCATGGAAGTCCCCGTCACCGGCGGTTCGGGGAGCAGCCGTGTGGTTGTCTTCGGCGATTCTGATTTTGCGACCAACCGCTACTTCGGGAGCCAGGGGAACAGCGATCTGTTTATGAACAGCATCAATTGGCTGTTGCAGGATGAAGATCTGATCTCGGTTCGACCCAAATCGCCGGAGGATCGGCGTGTCAATATGTCACAATCTCAGGTGGCGTCAGTCAGAATCTTTGTGGTTATTCTGCTGCCGCTTCTTCTGCTGGGCGCCGGTGGATTTGTTTACTGGAAACGGCGATAGTCGCCTGCGCAGAGATCATTGGAGACAAATGAGTCTCTTCACCGCGAAACCCGTGGAACGTCATGTCATTGGGTAATTTGCGACGACAGTGTGATGCTGAACATCAGGAATTCAGATGACATAAGGGGAGAGGGGAATACGAAATGAAACCGAAAACGACTCTCATATTATTACTTTTGCTCATCGCAGTCGGCGGATTCTATTGGTTCTGGGGAATTAAAGGTCAGGAGACGCGTGAACGGCAGCAAGAATTGGCCAATAGAATTCTCCCCATGGAGCAGGAGAACATCAATCGGGTTGCACTGGTGCAGGCAGGAGACACCACCGTTGTGTATGAACAGAGTGATGATGAGTGGACCATTACCCATCCGGTGCAGACGAGTGCGGATCAGACCAGAATCGAAACGAATTTGAATGCTTTCCTTGAGGCAGAGCAAAAGCGCATTATTGCCACGGAACTGACCGATCTCCAACCGTATGGTCTCGACCGGCCACAGGCAGAAGTTGCCATTACCTATAATGATACCGGGAAGGTCACCCTGCTTATCGGCAACCAGAATCCGACCGGATCGAGTGTCTATGCGAAACGAGATGACGGGCCTTCGATTTACACCACAAATACGAACATCGTTTCCCAGGGAAAGAAACAGCTCTTCGATCTGCGTGACCGTTCCATCGCCAAATTTGATCGGAATGCGATTACGAAAATCGTCATCTCCAGGGAAAATGGAGAGACCCTTGAATTCAATAAAATGGATGGAGACTGGCGGTTAGCAGAACCACAAGTCAAAGCCCAGAACTCGCAAGTCTCAAGTTTGTTGAGTGGACTGGCGACCAGACAGGTGCAGGAATATTTTGAGGAAACCCCGGTGAATCTTGATGATTATGGATTAGATAATCCCCGGATACTGGTCTCACTCTTTACGAACGATACCACCCGGACAGCAGCGGTACAGATAGGAAATGCGGTTGACGATTCAAACTCACCCGACTATTATGCCAGAGATCTTTCCAGGCCGATGATATTCTCGGTCGGCAACAATGTAGTAACTAATATCCGGAAATCACCATTCGAATTTCAGGACAAGGGATTGTTCGCTATAAACTCCGGTCAGGTGACTGATATGAAAGTCAGCTGGAACGATACGACCTATCAGGTCAGCAAGATTGATACGGCCTGGAAGATGATGCAGCCCGTCGAAGCACAGGCTGACGCTGATAAAGCGCAACGAATGGCGCGATCGCTCTCAAACGTGCAGGTGGATTCGCTGGGCAGTTATACCCAAACCGATCCGGCCCGCTATGGATTTGATGCGCCCTGGATGGAAGTGCGCTTTCATATTTCCGGCAGCGAGTTCGATGGATTCACGGTCGGGGATCCCGCGAACGACACTCGTCGGTATATCACTACCGATTCGTCACCATATGTCTATGAAATCAGACCCTCGAAGCTCAACGAATTTCAACTCTCGCTGGACGACATCGTGGCAGAGTCTGAACAGGATACAACCACCGTGGCCACAGGAGAATAACCTGGGTGAACGCATCGCCGGGCACAATATAGGTATCTGGCTGCTCCGGAAAGTCAGACTGTCCTCAACATCACAACGAGCACCGCAAGCAAAGGAACTAACGCAGGGATTGGCAATTAAAAGGGTGATTTGATGACAAACAGGGAACAATAGGAACGTGAGATGAATTACTTGAAAACCACCGTATTACTTGCTGCGTTGACAGTATTGTTGATCCTCGCCGGCAACGCCTTAGGCGGCACCAACGGAGCGATCCTGGCATTTGTTCTCGCCCTGGGAATGAACTTTATCAGCTACTGGTATTCGGACAAGATCATTCTGAAGATGTATGGAGCGAACGAGGTAAGCGAGCGCGACGCGCCACAACTCCACGGCATTGTGCGCAATTTGACCCAGCGGATGAGCCTTCCGATGCCCCGGGTGTATATTATTCCCATGGAGGCACCGAATGCCTTTGCCACGGGACGAAATCCTGAACATGCGGCCGTGGCTGTGACCAAGGGTATTCTTGATATTTTAAATACGGATGAGCTGGAGGGAGTGCTGGCTCATGAACTTGCTCATGTGCAACACCGGGACATTCTGATAAGCACCATTGCTGCAACTATCGCCGGCGCTATAACCATTCTGGCATCCATCGCTCGGTTTTCCGCTATTTTCGGAATCGGCGGGCGCGATGAAAACAACAATATCGTCGGATTGCTTGCAATGGCTATTCTGGCTCCTGTTGCGGCGGCGCTTATTCAACTGGCCGTCTCCCGCTCCAGGGAATATCACGCGGACGAAGGCGGAGCACGGATATCAAAAAAACCGTTGGCGCTGGCGAGTGCGCTGGAGAAACTGGAAGCCAATTCCAAACGCCGGCCGATGCAACGAGCCAGCACCAGCACGGCTCACCTGTTTATCGTGAATCCACTCACGAAAGAGGGCTTCGCCTCGCTGTTCCGCACACATCCCTCCACGGAAGATCGCGTCAGGAGATTGCGCAGTATGACCCGAGGCTGACAGAGAATCTGCCTCCGGACCAGTACTAATATTTGGTGCCGCCGGGAAAGGGTTCCACTCCGCTTCCCCGGCGGTTCTTTTTATCAGCGATCCAGGATTATTATGGGTATACGGATTCCTGAACCCGGATCATTTAAAACAAGCGTTGCTCCGGAAGTTGTGAAATCATATTTTGCAGAGAAGCTGCAGTGTTGATGCCGGTAGCCTTGAGATAGTGCGATTGACCAGATGAGTCAGGAAACGGTAAACAAGTTAACGATGTTGCTGTCGACTGGTAATGAGGGGACTGGAAGGGTATAGCCCGGGAATTGTCCGGAATAGCGCAGAACAAATATTACTCATTCGCTGTGATCTCCCGGGCGTTCGTAATCTCTGGAATTGCTGAATCGACTCACTTTATGATGGAAAGATTGGGAAGAATTGGAAGCTGATGGCACACATTGATCTCGTCCGGGGGCCGGCAAACAGTGGGAAAACCCGGTGGATATTGGGAAAGTGTCTTGAATCTATCAGAGCCGGATCTCCAGTCACAGTGCTGCTTCCGAGTCAACCTCTGATCTCTGATTTTAAGCGACGGCTTCTTCAGACAGAAAACCTGGAGGGCGCGCTGTTTGCGGAATTCCACACGTTTTATTCCTTCGTTCGCCAATACAATCTCGCGGCGGGCGTTGCTTACAGAGAGCTGAACGAGCAGCAACTACAGATTATATTGGAAAATCATTTGCGATCCTCACAGCACCGTTACCCTGCGTTGTGCGAACACGATATTACTCCCGGTTTTATCGCTTCTTTACTGGCTTACTTCAAAGACCTCGAGGACGGGGGACTGGATCCAGCCGCAGTCAACCGTCTGGCGGAAGATGAATCGCTCCGGCAACATTCGCAGCGATTATTCCAGATACATCAGCTGTACTCCCGATTTCTGAGCCTGCTCTTGGATAAAGGGTATATTTCCCGAGAACACTTGATTTTCAGGATAGGGAAAGCTCTGGACGAACTGGAAACCGCTGAACTTTCGAATCGGGCCTTTCTAATCGACGGATTCTATGATTTTACGCCACTCCAAAAACTCATGATCGAATTGATCGTTGACCGGACTTCTCATACGGGAATCACACTCCTCGCTCAGGATAGCAAAACATTTGAATACGTCGGGAAGACGGACCGGTGGCTGAAAGAATTGATGCAGAAGTACAACGGTGACGTGAAACAGCTCACACCGGTGAGCGCAACACTCCCGGAGATAGAGAATCTGTTCGAAAGAAAAGAGGCCCGTTCTCACCCTGAGCATTTTAAACGTATCGAAGCAACCAGTCCGGCCCTGGAGATTCAGGAGATCATCCGCCGGGTGAAGAGGGATATACTGACCGGTGGATATACACCTGATGAAATCGCTGTGCTCTACCGGAGTAAAGAGGACTATTACTCCCGGTTTATCACCGGATTCCGGCGAGAAGGGATCCCGTTCGCCGGGGAGTTTGAAATGCCGCTCGGGACGAACCCTGCAGTGAATACCCTGCTCCAATGGTATGAAATTTTGGCCGGCAATTACTCACGGACAGACCTGCTTCAGTGGCTGCAATCGGCTTATATTTCGCCCGAACCCGCAACTTCCAAGGAACAACTGGCTCGATTATATGAAATATCCATCCGGGCGCAAATTCTGGAAGGAAAAAGGGACTGGATTGCACGATTGCAGCGGTCTCTGGAGCCATTGAATGAAAATACCGGGTCTCCGGTAAGTGACCCAGATGATAAGCAGCTTATTACACAGATGCTTCATTTCTTAAACGACTTGCCGGAGGAGAAAACCGCAATCTGGCCGGAACATCTTCGTGATTTAAATAAGGTGATTAAATTCACTCATTTCGCAGAGTGCATATCGACCGCCTGGAACGACTCCGGTGGTCGTGAGATGCATGATGTCATTGCCAGAGATATGCGGGCCTACGGTAAGTTGCGGGAAGTGCTGGATTCTCTGGACCACCTGTCTCAGGCATTCACATTTGAGGATCTCTCCACCGAACAGTTTGTCAAAATACTCAGAGACGTTTTACAGAATACCCCGTATCAGGTGGAGGTGGGAAATAGCTCCGGAGTCACCCTCACTAATATTGAAGGTGCCCGGGGATTGCATTGGCGTAAAGTGTATGTCGTAGGGTTGATTGACGGCGTCTTCCCTGTCCAGTGGAGGCCGCACCCTCTGGTGCAGCTGGCGGATCGCACTCGCATCAATCGAACGCTCCCGAAGGGAATGGAGATCGTGGAGCATCGGGCGGACCTGGCGGAGGAGCGATTGCTTTTTTACATTGCGGTAACCCGTGCCACCGAGGCGCTTCGGATCTCCACGGTGCGCGGACAGGAAGATCTGCTGCCGTCCCAATTTTATGAGGAGCTGAGCATGTTCTACGGGGATTCTCCGGATGCGGATGCGCAGTCCATACC
>DATFLS010000432.1:0-5969 GCA_035267465.1 bacterium | reverse complement strand
TCTCTGCCTGGTGCCGCGGTTCGTGCCCATCGGGGAGGCCATGATGGCGATCACCCTGGCGGATCACGCCCTGCGGCAGCGGGCGATACAGACGGGGATAGGCTCCTGAAAACGCCCTCGGATATTTAATTCGTATCCACCTCCTTATTCGCAGACCGTTCGTTTTATTCAGAATATCCCTGCTGACAGATCCGAATGCCATTGTAACTTTTTACAATGCGACTCTGAAGCTTCAGGATACCATTGCAAGTTTTTACAATAGGGTTCTGAAGGTTCAGGATACCATTGCAAGTTTTTACAATAGGGTTCTGAAGGTTCAGGATACCATTGCAAGTTTTTGCAATAGGGTCTTGAAGGTTCAGGATACCATTGTAAGTTTTTACAATAGGGTTCTGAAGGTTCAGGATACCATTGTAAGTTTTTACAATAGGGTCTTGAAGGTTCAAGATAGCATTGCAAGTTTTTGCAATAGGGTTCTGAAGGTTCAGGATACCATTGTAAGTTTTTACAACACGATTTCGAAGGTTCGGGGAAGGGCTGCAAATTTTTGCAGGGGAGTGATGATAAGCCATGCGTCGCATAGAACGGATGTCTGTGGTATTCCGTGGGAGTGGCCTCCCAATCCCCGTTGTCGAACCGGGCTATTTTCTTTCTTGCGCACCATACTCCCCAGGTCAGATTTCCTTATCCACACCAATTCAGTGTCATCCCGAACCCCTCACGCAGGATTACGCGCCAGTGGGTGCGGGACGCCTCCGGAGGCGCACCAAGGGTTGCCTCGTCCCGGGGAGGCACACGGCCGATCCCGCATATCCCCGGTGGAGATCCCTCACCCTTAAACAACAGGGACTCGGGATGACACAGAGGTCAGTTGAGAGAGGAGGCCATACGGTGGGAGCATAGCTGTGAGGGTTGGTATGTGATCAGTCACACCGTAGTGACACTTTGGACATGCCCGGAGGGACTATTTCAGATCAAGACAAGGAAGATGTCATCCCGAACCCCTTGTCGTCCCAGGGGGTGAGGGATCTCGACCAGAACTCCTCACGCAGGATTACGCGCCAGTGGGTGCGGGACGCCTCCGGCGGCGCACCAAGGGTTGCCTCGTCCCGGGGAGGCACACGGCCGATCCCGCATATCCCCGGCGGAGATCCCTCACCCTTAAACAACAGGGACTCGGGATGACATAGCGGATAGTTTAATCTGAATATATCAAGCTGTGCGGATTACGAACCTTCTGTTTCCTAATCCTTTAATTGCCGGCGCCATGCGGAAGGTACCTGCGGGTCACCTCGCCTACACCTCCTCCACCCACTGCGCCCACACCTCCGGTTGATGCCCCACTGTCACCTTGTGTTTGCCATTCCGGACCACAGGTGTTTTCAATAACAGCGGATCTTCCAGGATCTCTTCCACCGGATCGTAGACCAGGTACTCCATATTCCGCTTCCTGTACTGCTTGCCTTCGGTATCAATCAGATCCTCCGGCTCGATGTGCCGGGTGATGTTATTAAGTTCCCCCTGACTCAGACCCTTTTCCTTGATATCCCGAAATTGGATCGGAACACGGCGTTCTTTAAAAAAGCGTTCGGCTTTCCTGGTGTCCGCACAGCTTTTAGTGCCGATAATCTGGATATTCATAGCGAACCTCCTTTTCCATAGTCATTTGATTCAAACATAATGAACTCAGCACTGAAAATCACCGATGAGCACCGAATGCTTTCTTCCATGGGATGATGAGCTACAGGAACGCCACCATGGAATGCAATACGATTTGAAGCACGTTGAAAAAAATGCTATTTTTTGCCTGATAGATAACAGGATACGAATTTTGCGATGTCAGGCAGAATAGAAGATACCCGGCAGAAAGCCCGATCGCTGGGGGTTGACAAAATCCGGCGGCACATCTTCCTCTGTGCGGATCAGACCAAACCGAAATGCAGCACCCGGAAGGACAGCCTGGCCTCCTGGACCTACCTCAAGCGGCGCCTGCAGGAACTGAACCTGACGGGCAATGGCGGCATTTATCGCACCAAGGCCTACTGTCTGCGCATTTGCATTCACGGGCCCATCGCCGTGGTCTACCCGGAGGGGATCTGGTATCACTCCTGCACGCCGGAAGTCCTGGAGCGAATTATCCAGGATCATCTCATCCACGGGGAGCCGGTGAAAGAATATGTGTTTTATCCGGAGGACGCGCCAGTTAACTTCAATAGATCGGCGAAAATTTAATTGTACAATACGTATTCTATGGAGATGAGATTATGTTGAGCAGTCCATTTGTGGTTCGTCGCATGTGGAAATTGTTGGTTGCAATTCCGGCGATTAGCGCCTTCCTCGCAGTATCGGCACTCGCACAGGATAGCCCCGAATTTGATGAGTATTTCATCGATCAAACCATGCGGGTGGATTATCACCACATGGGTGATGCGGAGGATGAATCGATCTCGCTGCATTCCATTTACCGGCAGGGCGTCTGGGCAGGCAGCACCACTCATCTGCTGGACACCTTCAATCAGGGCCGCTATTACGTAAAGGTCTATGACGACAGCTCCGGACGGTTGATCTTTTCGAAGGGATTTGACAGTATCTTTGGTGAATATAAGACCACCACTCCCGCATCTGACGGCATCAAACGCACATATCATGAATCCGCGCTGATCCCGTATCCCAACCGGCCCATTCGCTTTACCATTCAGGCCAGGGATCGCGAAAATAATCTGCATGACATCTTTGCCCAGAGGATTGATCCCGAAGATGTCAACATCATCCGCGAACCGGTGGATGCGGATATCCGGGTGTTTCCGATGCTGCGAAACGGCAACCCGCACACCAAAGTGGATGTGGTGCTGGTCGCCGAGGGCTATACGCTGCAGGAGGAGCAGAAGGTCATCCGGGATTTACAGAAGTTTCGGCAGGTCCTGTTCAGCCAGGAGCCGTATCGAAGCCATACAACGAATTTTAATATTCACGGCGTCTTCAAACCCTCGCATCAGAGCGGCGTGGACGAGCCGACCCATGGTTCATTCGTGAACACGGCGGTCAATGCCAGCTTCAATTCCCTGGGTTCCGCCCGCTATCTGCTCACCGAAGATAACAAAACCCTCCGGGATATCGCAGCCGCCGCTCCGTACGATGCGATCTTTGTGATGGTGAATCACAGCCGGTACGGCGGCGGAGGGATTTACAACCTGTACTGCACGTTCACCACGGATAATCAATGGTATGAATACCTGTTCCTGCATGAGTTCGGGCATTCCTTTGCCGGCCTCGCCGATGAATACTACACCTCTTCCACCGCGTACAATGATTTTTATCCCAGGGGAATCGAACCGCTGGAGCCCAATATCACAGCCCTGATTCCCGACCGGCTCAAATGGCGTGACCTGGCCACTCCCGGCATTACCATTCCCACTCCCTGGCAGAAGACCCGGTACGACAGCCTGAGCACAAGTTATCAACGCATCCGCGAAGCATTGAATGACAAAATCGCCCGCATGAAACGAGCGAGCGCCCCGGCGGAGGAAGTCGAGGCATTGGAAGAGCGGGCGGAGGTGCTCAGCAAAGAGCATGCGGATCGGCTGGATGAATTTCTGGAGACCAGTCCCTTCGCCGGGAAAGTCGGCGCCTACGAAGGCGCAGGGTATTCCTCGGAAGAATTGTTTCGCCCCATGCTGGACTGCATCATGTTCTCGAAAGGAGCCAAACCTTACTGCGATGTCTGTGAGCAGGCCATTATCGAGGTGATAAATTATTACACCCGGTAAGGGCTCTTCCGTCCGGCTCTCCTTGTCTTTCCCCGGCAAGAGTTTTTAAAACGGAACATGTTGCCCTGGTAGTTTGGGTGCCTGAGTGATGACAGTGGAGGGGTGAACCGGATACCCGGCAACTCTGATGCCGGTAACTCTCCGCTTTCATCTTTGAGTTCGCCGGTTCGGTTCCTATATTTTATACACCTCTTGAGTATAATTTCTATTGCAGGGCAGCGGGATATGGCACTGCGGAAAATTTTGATCACGGTCAAAATCTATCCGGGCTTTTCCACCCGGGAGGAAGAAGTGATCTATGCCGCCGGTGTGGAGGAAGACGGCACCTGGGTCCGGATAGCGCCACTCCGGTTTGAGCGCCGGTGTTACGCGAACCAATACCGTAAATACCACTGGATTGAGATGGATCTGGTGCGCGACCGCTCGGACCAGCGCCGGGAAAGTTACCGGCCGAAACGGCGAGGCACTCCGGTCCGGATCCTCGAAGAGGTCAACCAGAACAACAACTGGGAACTCCGGAAGAAAATCGCGCTGCAGAATGTCTATGTCGGTATGAACCGGCTGCTGGCTGATGCGAAGAGTGGGAACAGAGCTCTCTCACTGGCCACCTTCAAGCCGGCCCGGATTGTCAACTTCTTCTGGGAAGAGACCAC
This sequence comes from bacterium, assembly GCA_035267465.1. GTDB lineage: Bacteria > Fidelibacterota > JAANXI01 > JAANXI01 > JAANXI01 > DATFLS01. The sequence continues at coordinate 1,549 of DATFLS010000432.1, read as the reverse complement.
CAGGGAATGGTCCGACCGGCAGCAGCGGTGGCTCGAGCAATGGAATTTAATGGAGCGAACGAACGGAATGCTCCGCCCTATCCGGAAACTGCCGTATCTGTTTAGCTATACCATTGAGGATATCAACGGCAACGAATCGACGCTGATGATCGATGACTGGGATGTGGGCCGGTTCTTCTGGGACCGGCTGCAGCATCGGAATCAGGACGAACAGGCCGCCCTGCAGGACGTCCGCAACCGTTATTTCAACGAATTTATCCGGGACCGGGATGTGTATTTCTTCCTGAATACGGTGCGTATTTCTCACTTCAGCGCCCGGAATCCGTTTTTTATCGTGGGCACGTTTCATCCGATGAAGGAACAGCAGCTGAGTTTTGATTTCGGAAGTTGAGGATGTCAAACGGGTCGAATGGCCAGGGAAGAAGGACAGGAAGACCACTGGAACAACTGAGTTTGATTACATGGCAATTAACTTTGCTTCGTCTGGGAGGAGGTGGGTACAGTCCCGGTGGGGCGGGGGAAATGGAGGGAGAGTGAATGCCGTGAGACAACAACCTCACCCTCGTTCCCTCTTCTTCCCCGCCGGGATGCCTTTGGCACGAAACAAGAGGGATGACCGCCCCGCTCCCTTCTCCGAACAGCCAATAAGTCATAATTGAGAGTTATCTTTATTTATGTTGGTCTATTTTTCATTGAATTCGTGATCATTTTCTGCTGTGTCGGGACAGGCTGTGGTTTCTCCCAATGGGTTCCCTTCCCGGGATAGTGTAGTTTCAATGATCACAGATCATACAGAGTATCATCGCGTCTCAGGGGCCGGGATTTCCGGAGAGTCAACTTCTTGCCGGCGAATTCGAAGGGGAGTTCTTCATCGTCAAAAATGTCGCCCATCTCCTCTTCAATCTTATCAGGATCCTCGCCGGATTCCAGCCTGCTGAGAGCTTCCTCCATGTGATCGTTATATTTCAGTCCGATTTTATCCGAGAATTTGCGCATAAACCGGGCCATGGCTCTGGGATCTTCTTCGTTCAAGCCCGCGGCCTCCGATTCCAGATCCGCCATGGCGCTCTCCAGTCGGGATTCATCGATGGGAAGATCGCTTAGGGGATCCTCTTCTTCCGAAGCAGAGCTTGAAGAGATATAGGCAGACCGGGAAGCCACCCGCTGCATGCTTTGAGTTTCACAGGTTGGGCACCGCGGTATTTTCTCGGTATTCACCCGCTGCGACCAAAAATTATAGACCGTATGGCAATCCGGACAATAGAACTCGTAAACTGGCATAGCCTTCCTCACCTCCTTCTTAAAACGACTGATGTTCAGGTCATGCTTTAATCCCAGGATCTATACTAAGAAATCGTGACTTTTCCCGCCAGAGAATTTCGCTCTGGTCGCTTCTTGCTACTGCGTATGCTCGTCGGGCAGGGCGAATGCCAGGTATGAGCCGCCGGATGGGGCGCCCCATTTGCCTCCTCCTGCCGCGATGACCACGAATTGCCTTCCGTTTATCTGATAGGTGGCCGGCGTGGCGGTCCCGGCTGCCGGCAGGATG
>DATFLS010000431.1:0-5548 GCA_035267465.1 bacterium | reverse complement strand
CCAGATGCTGCCATAGATGGCGGATTTAATACCCGCTTCTTCAGGGTGCCTGGATGGAAATTCGGTGATGAAGGATGGCCGGAGGCGCGAAAGTCCGTCAGCGAAAATATCAAACAGCAGGATCGCCAGTACGAGCACGGCGACACCGGTCGCTGCCACAGCTATCCACTGAAAGACCTTCCCGAAGCGATAACTTCGCCGGATATTGGGGTTTATTTCCTGCAGGGACCGGAGCGGTTTTCCGGGAAAGACATTAGCATCCGATCGAAAGTTTTCGCCGCGCCGATTCACTGATATACCTCCCGGAACCGCTTCACGATAAAGTGGGAGATGAAGTTAAAGAACAGCGTCATCACAAACAGAGCCATGCCGACTGCAAAAATACTCTGATATTCCAGTGATCCGACCGGCGTGTCTCCCAGACTTACCTGAACGATATAGGCAGTCATGGTTTCCACTGCCTGAAACGGGCTGAAAGTCAGCGTGGGATTCATGCCCGCCGCAATAGTGACGATCATCGTCTCCCCTATTGCCCGCGACGCCGCCAGAATAAACGCCGAAACGATGCCGGATAAACTGGCAGGCACCACTACCCGCATCGTGGTTTCGAATTTCGTGCTCCCCAGTGCAATGGCAGCTCGCCGCAAACTATTCGGCACAACCCGGATGGCATCTTCGCTCAGAGAAGAGACCATGGGTAAAATCATGATCCCCATAACAACCCCGGCGCTCAAGGCATTGAACACTCCAAGCCCCGGAATGAATTGCTTCAGGAACGGAGTCACGGTAACCAGTGCAAAATAGCCGTACACAACGGTGGGAATTCCTGCCAGAATTTCCAGTACCGGCTTTAATATCGAACGCAGCCTGGGCGGCGCATACTCACTTAAATAGATAGCGCTCAGCAATCCGAGGGGCAGTGCAACTATCAGCGCTATCACAGCCACCATCAGTGTGCCGACCAGGAGGGGTAAAATACCAAAGTGTTTGTCAGCGAACAGCGGAGTCCATTGCGTATCTGTGAGGAATTGAATCAGCGTCACGTCTTCAAATCCAAAGAATTTTGACGACTCCCAGATCAGAATCACCACAATACTCACCGTGACCAGTACGGAAAGGAATCCACTGCCAAAGAGCAGTCGCTTGATCACCCCCTCTGCCAGATACTGCTTCAACGGCAGTCGGAATTCCCGCTTCTGCAATTTGGTTTGATTCTCCTGAACTCCGGTGGTCATGGTATCCTCGGCTGTAATACCAACTACCCCTTTCCTATCGTGTCTGAAGCAGCTCGTTTATGTGCACTCCGACCTGTGCGCCCCCGGAAAACACGGATCCTGTTACGCGCTTTTGAAACCGTTCCAGCGCCAGTTGATAGCTCTGTTCATCCAGTGGAACATACCCGACATCTTTGACAATCTCATCCACCCGGGTAAGATAGAACTGAATGAACTCCTGTACCATTTCTCGTCCGGCAGCATCGGCACTCACATAGATAAACAGCGGCCGGGAAAGCGGTTGATAAGATCCGCTGCTGATCGTCTCAAAAGTCGGCTGGATGGGACCTTCGCCATTCTCAGGATTCTGGTCGTCAATCGGGACTATTTTCAACTTATCCTGGTTTTCATGGTAATACGCGAATCCGAAGAAGCCTAAAGCATTCATATCCCCGGCCACTCCCTGGACCAGCACATTATCGTCTTCGCTCGCCGTGTAATCTCCCCGGCTGGCTCCTTCTCGTCCCACCACCGCTGTAGTGAAATAGTCGAATGTCCCGGATGCCACACCCGGTCCGTAGAGGTTGAGTTCCCGATCCGGCCAGCTGTCATCCACCTGATTCCATCGGGTAATCGTGCCCTGGGCCTCTGGTTCCCAGATGGTGCGCAGCTCCTCCACCGTCATGTAATCAACCCAGTCATTTTCCGGGTTCACCACCACAGAAAGGCCGTCAAAGGCCACCGGCAACTCAATAAAATGAATACCGTTTGCTTCCGCTTTCTCAATTTCTGACTGCTTGATGGGGCGGGAAGCGTCAGAAATATCAATTTCCCCGGCCGCGAATTTTTGGAAACCACCACCGGAACCGCTGGTGCCCACTGTCACCCGAACCCGCGGCTGCTCCCTGAGAAACTCTTCAGCAACGGCCTCAGTGATCGGGTAAACCGTGCTCGAACCGTCAATGGCAACTCTTCCGGATATCCCGGTTCGTTGCCCACAGGCGGCAATCAATGCGCTCCCCACAAACATGATGACTAATCGTTTCATACGTTGTATTCTCCTGAGATACAAATTACCATAGTCGCCTGCATTGCCGTTCCACCATAAATCATGGTGGTTCCATTGTGCTCATTGCGAGCTGGAGTGTTCAGGTTATGTTTCATTTTCATTGTGAAATCTTTCCGGAAGATTCGTTATTGTAGTGACGATAATTCATTTATGCAATCGAAACCAGAATTTTGAACCGGTGTGCCCGTCACTTTCTACATGGATCTGCGTATCATGAGCGGAGAGGATATGCTTCACAATCGCCAATCCCAGACCCGTACCTCCCACCGCCCGGGACCGGTCTCTGTCGACTCGAAAAAACCGCTCGAATATCCGGGAATGAAACTCCCGGGGAATTCCGGGACCGGTATCCTCCACGAAAATCGTCACGGTATGCCTGCTGTCTCGCAGTCCCAGTGTAACCAACCCTTCGTCCGTATATTTAAGTGCATTTGTTAACAGATTGGTTAATGCTTGCTTTAATCGATCCTTATCACCACGGACCTTGATTTCCCGGGTCTCCGGAATATCCAGACGGAAATCCAGGCGTTTCCCGGCAAACTGATTTTGGAACTCCCAGTGCAGTTCACGCAGCAGTTGCAGGCCATCGAAATACCGGAAACTCATTCGCATTTCCCCGCTCTCTATGCGGGCAATCTGAATCAAATCGTTGACCAGCAGCTGCAATCGGTCTGCGTTAAACCTGGCTCGTTCCAGAAACTTCTTATTGACTTCCTTATCTTCCAGTCCGCCCGACAGGAGTGTTTCAAGATAACCCTTAATCGATGCTATTGGCGTTTTCAGTTCGTGCGAGGTGTTTCCGATAAATTCTGTGCGCACCCGCTCGAGCTGGTGCATACGCTTGAATTCGTGTTCGATTTTATCAGCCGTCTCATTGATATGAGCACCCAACCTTCCGATTTCATCAGAACCGATACACCTGGTTCGCATGGAGTAGTCACCGTTTTCGATAGCCCGGAGAATCCGCATGTAGTCCTGCAAAGGAGTCGTGATCCGGTGGGCAAAGATCCAGGTGGCAACCACTGTAATGGCCAGGATAAACAGTCCACCCACAATAATCAGCACCCGAAGGTCCTGCACGGTGCCCTCCACAATCCGCATCGGCATAGCCAGGCGGACAAACGCAACTGGTGTGGAAGGCGCCAGTTCATGGATGGCCACATAAAGAAAAGGTTCGTGTACAGTGTTGCTAATCCGTCGGGCGGATCCCCAGCCGATATTCCGGGCTTCCTGCAATTCCGGACGCTGCAGATGATTTTCCACCGTGTCGATAGAGGCAAAATCAACATCCGAATCGGCCAGCACGATTCCGTCTGCCGAGATAAAAGAAACCCGTATTCTCAATTCATTCTTCAGGGTGGCGGCGAGTGAATCCAGGGACGAGCGGAAATGAGGTTCGGGAAGATATCCGAGCACTTTCGCCAGGGCCGAGGCTTCTTTACGGAGATTTTCCGAATGGAGGTCCACAAGATAATCGTGAGTCAGATAGGTGAGCACGCCTACCAGCAGAATCAGTCCTCCCAGGATTATGGCAGAGAAGGTCAGCGAAAGTTTACGCCTGATCTGCATGCTCTATCCGGTGAGTGTTAAATCGATAGCCGACTCCTGCCTTGGTCTCGATGAACGCGCCGTACTCCTTCAATTTCTTCCGGACTTTACCCACGTGAACATCTACAGTTCGATCCACCACGAACGTCTCATCGCCCCATACATTGCTGAGGAGTACACCGCGAGTATGTACGATGTTGGGATGCCGAACCAGAAAGCCCAGCAAATTAAACTCGGTCCTGGTGAATTCAATTTCTATCCCGGCGAGAGTAACGTGAAAATTTTCCGGGTTCAGCACGAGATCCCCGATTGTGATCAGCCCGCAATCACTGGATGCTGGTGATTTTCTCAGGTGCGCTCGAACACGGGCCAGAAGAGTCATCGGACTGAACGGTTTGGTAATATAATCGTCACCTCCGGCCTCGAATCCCCGAACCTCATCGAATACGGTATCTTTTGCGGTGAGGAAAATGATCGGGGTGCGAATCCCCCGGGACCGCGCGTCTTTGCACACCTCATACCCATTCCGTTCCGGCATCATGATGTCCAAAATGATTAAATCCGGAGCTTCAGCCAGCGCCGCAAGGGCGGCTTTTCCATCATTCACAGCGATCACCCGGAACCCTTCCTTTTCCAGGTTATAGGTAAGGATCTGCAGGAAATCCTCTTCATCATCCGCAATGAGTATGGTCTGTGCTCCGGGTAATTCTGTCATAATCATCCGACAATGTTACGAGCAATCATCCGAACACTAAAGTAAAAATTCTGTAAAATTTCTGCCGCATTCCCATCATGCGATCATAACCGGTTTAGATTGTTAACATTGCACATCCACAGTGGATCTCTGCGGGGTATCAGATCATTGAGGTCAAAAAAATGCCATCAGGAGAGCTCCCCCTGATGGCATCGCAGGTACAGAAAGCACATCTGTTCAATTCATTCAGGTTCTGCGGCGTCCTCAAATGTCGCGTCTGACTCCGGCATAATTATCGCCAGGATGATATATAATAACACGGCGATGCCGCCGGTGGCGAATATGCCTATCACCCATAATAATCGCACAATGGTGGGATCGATCTTCAGGTAATACGCCACTCCGGCACATACTCCGGCCAACTTTCTTTCCCGGCGAAGGCGGACTAACCCGGAGAGATCAAAATAATCGCGTGCTGCGTCCTCTTCCGTCTCAGCCTTGTCAGCCGGTCGCCGGCGAAAGAGCACAACTGCGCCCAGTATGATCAGGAACACCGGGAATATCACTCCCCAGCTGATATACCAGAACCGATGCGAAAAGTATCGGAAGATATCGAATTGGCTCAACAACACCACCAATCCGATGGTGATTAAAATAATGCCCCAGACTGTCTGGTTCGTCGCCCGGCTCGGTTTCTTTTCTTCCACATCCTCCCCTGCTTCAACTGTCTCCGGCGCTTCAGGGATAATGATAATCCCGATAATGTAGGCAATAATTCCACTTCCCCCCAGCAACGATAGCACCACCCAGATAATCCGGATAAGCACGGGATCAATCTCAAAGTATTCTCCTACGCCGCCACACACACCTGCAATAACTCGATCAGTCCTCGATTTGTACAATCGCTTCATGAATTATTCTCCTGTGGTATAAATTTACCGTGTTTCATGGGTACGAAGCGAACAAGTGTGCCGGTTCGCTCTTGTAAATCCTCTCCCAGTTTTTCCAGGATAATGAGCTGCT
>DATFLS010000430.1:0-2531 GCA_035267465.1 bacterium | reverse complement strand
ATTACGACTATATTGATTATCTCATTAATTCAGGGCAGGGCGTTCCTGAATTCGTGTTCCACCAACCGTATACTGTTGAGCAGGACTTCATCTCTGATATCACAAGCCAACCCTCTCGTTATTTCCAAAAGTATTGGGCCCGGTATTACAGCGGGGACGGGAAGTCGCTGCAGATTCTTACCGGAGATAAGATGTACTATGATGACAGGTTCACCAACCGGTATGCCCTCGCCGGGGGCGGGCACCTGACGGAACCGAATATCACGCTGGCGGCGAATGTGGATATTGACCAGGAGTATGTGGACGATCCTCTTTTTCCCGGGGATTTGTCCAATTATGGCCACTGGTTTTACGGGCGGGTGAATCAGGCCTATCTGAGCCTTCACTCGGACCGGTTCGAGTTTTTCCTGGGCCGCATGAAGCGGAACTGGGGCGCCCTGAATTCGCCGGGATTATCTCTGTCCGATAATCCCTACAGCTATGACCATGCGCTGTTCTCGTATACCGGAGATAATGTAAAGTTCACTACTCTCTACGGCCGGCTGGAGGATGTGGATGCTCTAATGGTCGAGAATCCGGATTCACTGATCAGGGGAGCACAGAAGCATCTGATTGGGCACCGATTCGACTTCCATATCACAAAGAACTTCCAGGTGGGGCTCACGGAAATGGCCACCTACGGCGGTCCCGGCCGGGGATTCGAGTTTGTACTGCTGAATCCGATGAACCTCTATTATGGCGTACAGCGCAACAGCGGGGAGATCCTGAATGTCCAGTATGCGCTGGATGTGTTCTGGAAGCCGGTGTCGAAAATCACTTTCTACTCCCAGTTTCTGGTGGACGATATGATCCTGAACATCGACCCCGGTGTGGACGACCGGGCACAATATCCGGACAGGCTGGGTGTCCGGACTTCTCTGCGAACGGGAGATGTAATGTTTGAAGGGCTGAATACGGAGATCACTTACGTGCGGATTTGGAACCGGACGTACCAGTCACGGAATACCTGGGAGAATTATCATTACCGGGGGTTAGGCTTAGGCTATCCCTGCGCCGGCTGTGAAGAGGTGAAGGTCAAACTCTCGTATTGGGATAGGTTCCCCTATGTATTTCATACCCAATTTATTGCGGGCCGTTATGGGGATGTTGACGTGACGGATCTGTTCATGATGAATATCGAATCGTTCCCGGTGAAGCCGGTGACGAGAAATTTTCTCTGGGAAAGTTCGGTGGAATACTTTTATAATGAGAGTGTTATAATCTCAGGAGGAATCAGTTATATTCAGGATAAGAATCATTACCAGAACCGGATACGCCAGGGAGAGGGTTTTTCAATGACTGTGGAGGTTAATTATCTCTTTTCAATCGGGTTTTAGCAGGGAGGTATTGTTTAGAGATATATACGGAATAGGTTAACACTGAACAATTATAAATTTTTAAATTCGTGTTAATTCGTGTAATTCGTGGTTTTATTTTGAAGTTTTATGCGGAATTGGGCTTTATTCTATAGACACCGGTATGGTCTTCGTTTACAGCCTCGGCAGACTTTCTCCATCCATCATTGGAGTGAGATGACCGATCCTTCTGTTGCAGCACGTGCTCCAGCATGATTTTTTCCATTTCCAACTCACTGCGTCCACCGGCGGCTGCGACAAACATCACCAGACCTCCCAGGATGCCGCCGGCCACGAAAAATAAGAAAATCCACATGCTGTTGATTCCCCCTGTGCGTTTTATATCCGTGTAGTTCGATTGTTATGGTTCATCATAGAAAACGCAATAATTATGCCTTGAAAATATATTTCCCGGTGATATAGCAATGTAAACCGTTGTTTTTGTCTTATATAAGTTTTCAAACGCACATAGATTGTCTATTGTTTAACCGGAAGAATATGACAAAAAAGGGAAATATTTGCAGGTTTACCGGAATTTTTTTCCGGATTGTGTACGATCATTTTGCCGTGATCCCCGTTAGTCCAGTCCGTTTCGGCTGAAAATATCATTGGATCGGCGGTTGGGATTCCATTGACCGGTGGTGATTTTATTCCATACCAGGACGGTAAGCCGGTGGGTGACAATGCCCAGGGCATCGGCCATCAAATCCCCGCTGGCAAAGCCTTCGCCGCCCCAATAGCCCGCCTTTTCGTAGGGAATGAAGCCGTCCTTGACTTCCCAGGCGACTCCCAGTCCGAAGGTGAATAAGTCGGCTTTCCACCAGTCCATGCTCTGTTCCAGGTTGGCCGTTAAGTACATACTGGAAATGGCATGCAGTTCGGCATGATTATTGGGGAGTCCATCTTTGATCATGGGTTCGGGACTCATGCGCCACTGGAAATAGTCCTGTCCGCCCAGCCAGGAGGGCATAAATCCGCAGATCATGAGGACGATGATCAGATTTCGTAATAAATGTGGCAGTGCAGCCGGTATATCTGAGCGCCGTATCATTTTACCCTCCCAGGTTTGGTACGGTAGCTTTCTTTTCTATAGGATATATCGGCTGCTTTTTTTGCAGCTTGAGTGAGAATATGTGT
>DATFLS010000429.1:0-2886 GCA_035267465.1 bacterium | reverse complement strand
AAAGGTTCCGTTGACCCGGACTTTTATGAATCAAAATTATTCGTACACAAGCACTATTTTTATCTACCCAACCGAACAAGCAATACCCCCCCTTTGTCAGGTGGTAACAAAGCAGTGTGATCCCTTCTCGATCCCTTTAATTCGCCTTCCGTGAGGCGCTTTGGTGACATGGTCCAAACTACCCAGTTCGCCTTCACCCGCTTTATACGCCCAGAAAATGCCAGAGATTTCCCCGGTCCTCATCTTTCAGATAATATTGGGTAGTATGCCGAGCACCAGTCCGAAGGCAAGGTGGGCTGCCAACGTCAACAGGAAAAGCTGCGGCCATTGATACTGCACACCGAACAAGCCAGCCATCGGTCCCATGGGCGGGAGGGTCATCATCCCCAATTCCACGATCAGCAACCAGATGATACTCCAAAAAATCCCCCTGCCATAGGACGACTGCTTGTCCCAGACAAATGTATAAAACAACCCTAAATTCGCTCCATTCAGAAAATGCACCAGAAATCCGATGGGATAGATCACGCTCATTTGCCGGAAAAAATCCAATCCGACGGTTGCCAGCGCACCGATACCAACCCCGACCACAATGCGCCGAAAGATATCCGGGTATCGATTTTTGGAGTACATGGTAATTCCAATGAGAATAATCGGCGCAGGAAGATAGACCAACGGGACATACCAGGCAGCAAACTGATGGGCGGCCATCATCATCGCTGGGCCCTTCGGAATTCCTTTTACGTATTGTGCATATCCGAATGACAGAGTAATTAATTGGATAGGGACTGCGCCGCCGGTAAACAAGGCGAGCAAAATCAAGAAAACCCGCCTGGTTTTGGAGTTCTATTCATGATATCCCCCAATAGTTATTCGCTATTCCACGCAGCAACTCATCATGCTGATATCCCGTACGAATGCCTGGGCTGCACGTTTGAGGGCTTCACTAAAGGTGGGAAGCGGGTGGATGGTATCAATGAGGTTAGCAACGGTTAACCCGTACTGTACGGTGAGGGTCGCTTCTCCGATCAGATCGGCGGCTCGTGGACCGATCATGTGTACTCCAACGATTACATCGGTTCGGTGATCGCGTACTATCTTGTCTAATCCCCGGGGATCACCTACAGCCTGCGATTTCGGCAGAACCTGCCATTGCTCCGTCCGGCACCGACTGCACTTTTTGTACCTGGGTCTTGGTGATGATTTGGATGCCCTCTTCCGCAAGATACTTTTCTAACGCCCGCCCCAGTTGTCCCTCCATCCGGGAAAGCACATGGTCGGAACGCTGGAGAATCGTCACCTCTACGCCAAGTCGATGTAAAATTTGCCCCCACTCCATGGCGACAAAACCGCCTCCAAGAATGATCAGGGATTCCGGGAGCGTGTCCCGCTCCAGCATGGTTTCGCTGGTTTCGTAGGGGATATCGTCCAACCCATCAATAGAAATAACGTTAGGCGAACTACCGGTAGCAAGGAGAAGGACCTTCCCGGCGATCATGGTGCCCGCCTGGTCCCCTGTGGTGAGTTCGATTGTGAACTCATCAACGAGCCGTCCTCGTTCAGTGTAAATATCTGTGCCATAATGCCCGGCGACGTTCACGTAGTTCTGTTCTCGAAGTTCTTGAACCAGGGAATTTTTTTCCGCTCGAATAGTGGCCCAGTCAATGGTGGGGGATTGGTTATCATACGTAACACCCTGAAAGGGTTGCCGTTTTCGCCGGCTCGCAGCCTTGGCCACTGCCAGCAGATGTTTACTGGGACACACCCCACATTCACACAGGTGCCGCCCAGCGGCAATCCGGCATTGATTAACACGGTGGTTTTTCCCTGGCGGTGAGCTTCGGCGATAGCCGCAAAGGCCGCCGCACCGCCACCCAGGACGACGAGATCATATGGTGTGTCTGGCATGCGAAGTGTTCCTGTCTGCTATTGTATGGGTTAGTAGATATAAATAAGCAACGTCGGAAAGGCCAGCAGTACCGCCGTCACCCCGGTCAGAATCCAGAGCATTAGTCGGGTGCGCCGATTCCCCCGTTTCCGGCCGTAAATTTGGTAGAACGAATATCCGAGAAAGAGCAGCGCTGCCCCGAAGAAATGCGGGCGATAAGCATCGATGACAGCAAAAGCCCCGGCGCTGCCAATCCCAATCAGTCCGACCATAAGGGGGCCGATACAGCACAGCGACGCCAGAAATGCCGAAATCACTGCACCAAGTTGTGACAAAGTATTCTTCATATCTGAATCTCCTCCTCAAAGGGTTCATGAAATGCGGGATCAAGATACTCCAGAATCGGACACTCGGCACTGGTCTGCTTCGCCTCGCAGGAGTCCACAAGGGTGTCGAGTGCCTCTTCCATTTTTTGCAGTCGCCGGATCTTCTGTTGAATCGTCCGGATCTTTAGAGAGGCTTTCGCTTTGACGGTATCACATACACCCGGTTCTTCCACGCGTAATTGCAGCAACTCTCTGATTTCCTCCAGGGTGAATCCCAGGTCCTGAGCCCGAGTGATGAAGGTGAGCCGGTGAATTGCCTCTGGAGTATACTGCCGATAACCGCTGCTGCTCCGATCCGGTTCCGGCAACACTCCGATCCGTTCATAATACCGGATGGTCTGCACGCTCACTCCGGCGGCATCCGCCACGGTTCCGATTTGCATGGGCATAAAAGACCTCCTTGGGATGCTATTATTTTCATGTACAGATAATATAAAGCCTATAGTATACTATAGAGTCAAGCTATTTTAGGCTCGGGCGATTGGTACTTGTTCGTAACGATTTCGACAGTGAACGCCCGCATATGCAATTCCCGGTTTATGTTACTCAACAGATCACCCTGGTCGAATAAATTTTGTTATTTTTCCATTATGTGTGATCAGAAAATTGTCA
>DATFLS010000428.1:0-10895 GCA_035267465.1 bacterium | reverse complement strand
CTGCGCCTGCACTGCCAGCACGGCCTCCTCGACCGGCGGCGGAGTTTGCCGGGGACTCGTCTGGGGACGCCGGGACTGATCACGCAAGCCTGCTGCCCCGGCCTGGCGCCAACGATGAAGCCATTTATAGCCGGTCTTGCGGCTGATCCCGAATCGACGACACAATTGACTCATATTCGTCTCCGGCCGATCGGCAAAGTGGACAAACTCTTGACGCAAGGCAAACACTGTGGCCTCCTTCCAGGGCATAGGGCCTCCTTTTTGGGAGGCAGTATAGTGAAAAAATGCGATGGGTAACACCTGGATCCAGGTGTTACCCATGTCTCCGAACACCTGTAACCTATGTCTTGAAACAAAACACGTAAGGAGAGGGAAGCCCGTCCCACTGCCTGCCCGGAATTGTCGCCTGACCACAGTTACTAACCATATAAAACAAAAGGCGCACCCAAAGTGTGCCTTTATATTACTTCCGGTGTTTCAGCGATCCCTGAACACCGGCCACTTTTCATGTTGTACAAACCCTTTTCTTACGCCAGCGCCTCCCGGCAGAATGCCACGCATTTCTTCACCTCTTCCACGGCATTGGAGCCCTCGGGAATGGGGTATTCCAGCTCAATTGCGGCCTGGAAGTCATACTGGTTCCGTTTCATGTGTTGCAGCACCAATGCCAGTGGGGTATCTCCCGTGCCCCAGGGAAGGTTGGCGCCATCGTTGATTTTCCGGTCTTTCAGGTGCAGACTCAGGATCCGGCCGTCGGGCGCATAGCGATCAATAATGGGGAGCGGGGATCGGTTGGTGCCGGCGACATAGTGACCGATATCGAAATTCATGCCCAGGTACATTCCATGGGAAAAGTGGCCTTCCCAGCTCTGCGGATTGACCTGGGTGTGATTGTGAAAGCCGATCATTATCTGGTGGCGGGCGGCGTATGGCGCCAGGAATTTAGCCTTCTCCTCAGAAATCTCCGTGGTAATGCCCCTGGCGCCCAGGACTTTTGCTGCGTTGCAGCAGTACTCGATCTCCGGTGTCGACATCTCTGGTCCGATGCTGCTGAACTTGACGATATAGATATCCACACCGGCATCGTTGTACATTTTCCGGAGTGCTCGGTACTTGTCCATAGACACGGAGGTACGCCATTTCCGCATCTCTTCGGCCTGGGCCTGACGTTTGGCGGCCAATTCCGCACGCTGTTCTTCGGTGAGTTCCTGTCCCCGGGGAAACCGGATCCGCTCGAAGGTGGGAGCGCCAGCGTATTGTTCCGCCGGCTCACCCATGAGTTCCACGGAACTCAGCCCGCATTCCGTCAGGTAGTTGAGGAGATCCTCCGCCGACTGGTTCTCCATGCTGCGAAAACTGTAAGTGATGACACCAATCGGTACACCGCCCAAAGTAGAATGCGGTTTCCCGGCCTGTGCAAACAACCTGCCCGGAGCCATCGACACGGCAGCCAATGCCGCCATCGTGCCCAGGAATTCGCGCCGTGTGATGCTTCCTCTGGATGTTCCCTGTGCTGTCATGGTTTCGCCCTTTCGTAAGCGTTCGTATATTTACGGTTACTAGAACGTATTACCACTGATGATTTTGCCTCGGGGAGAATACGGGCAGCCCGCCGGGAAGATTCCATATGGAAACCGTTCCGGGAGAAGCCGGTCTTCTGGTGTCAGGCAGTTCACGTGCGTATGGCGAGGTGCAGGCATGTATTCTCTCTACGTACTTTGCGACATTATTTCTACCGGAGGTAACCGGATGGTTACCTGTGTTTACTGAACCGGAACCGGGGGGGTTAGGGAATGGTTGTCCCCAGCTCTCAGGATGAATATATAGTGAATCTCATCTTTATACAACGGGTTAAACGGGAGGGTCAGGATACGAATGCATGGAGATCCCATGATACCGGGCGCGGCGGAAAATTTTCATTAAACTGGGAGGATATGTGTGGTGTTGTCAGGCCGGCCGTTCGTGCCTGGGCAGCCACGTCCGGAGGAGACCATTTGGGTCGGATATGGTATCCATTGCAGCATGTGTGGTCCCCTCAAATCGTACGCTCCGGCCGGAACGCCCCGTGTGGGGAGGGAGAAGGGGCACCCGCATCACGGTCCGATAGATCGGCTAACCGGCGCTTCTCCGAAGCGCAATCCGTGAGCTGATACAACGTGCCGGAACAGATCGCTCCTCCGGAGCTACCGAAGTGGTGCTCATTTGTGTTTCGGCAGACAGTCATATACTGACTTCCCTGAAATTTTCCATTTATCCTGACCTGAAAAACATGTAAGATCATCTATGCAGATAAATGATACATCCGCTCAGAAATACGATTGTGTGGGCATCGGCCTTTCGACGTATGACTTCACACTGGAGGTTCCGGAGTATCCGGCGGTGAACACCAAGCACACGGCTTCCAGGTATGCGGGAAACGGCGGCGGTCCGGTACCCACCGCTGTTGCCGCCCTGGCATCGCTGGGATGCCGCACGGCTATGGTGACGACAATGGGAAACGACGTGCTGGGACGTACGATTCTGGAGGAGTTTCGGAAGTATGACATCGACACCTCAGGGGTGCGCCTGGATCCGGAGGGGGAGACGCTGCACTCGCACATCCTGGTGGATGGAAGAACCGGCAGGCGCACGGTGGTACAAAATACGGGAGATATTCCTGAGATTCTCCCTGACCAGGTACCTGAACATTTGATGCGGCAGACCCGATACATTGCGGTTGACAGCCGGCCGTCGACAAATATCATTGGACTGGTCCGACAGGCAACACAGTGGGGCGCCGAGGTGATGCTGGACGCCGGAAGCGTTCACGAACATACGGAGGATCTGCTGCAATTTGTCGATTATCCGGTGGTTTCCGCTGATTTTGCGAAGGAATATTTCGGGCATTCCAACTATGAGAGCGCCTGCCGGCAGTTGGTGAAAGGCTCTGGTAAGTTCGCCGGCGTCACTTTGGGGACGGAGGGGAGCGTCCTTGCGGAAAACAACAGAGTAGTATATATCCCTCCGTTCAAAGTGTGGGCGGCGGACACCACCGGAGCCGGAGATATCTATCATGGAGGATTCCTGTACGGGGTGTTGCAGGGATGGCCGCTGAAGGCTATCGGACAATTCGCCAGCGCAGCAGCGGCCATCGGCGTGCAATATTTCGGCTCCCGCGCAAAACTGCCGACGGTACCAGAAGTCAAAGGGTTTCTGCAAGAGCAAGGGGTGACTGCACACCCGGTTTGTACTCACCAGTGACAGTGAGAGATGATATGGCCGCATTAACAGAGCAACAAATTCACCGCCATCTTGAGACTGTTCAATTCGGGGAAACCCTGATCATTTTGCCGACGATTGATTCCACTAACTCGTACGCCCGGCGCGAGGCACTGCCGCACGGAGCTGTAGTTCTGGCGGAAGAACAGACTGCCGGGAAAGGCCGGATGGGTCGCTCGTGGTTTGCGGAAGCGGGACAGAATATTCTGATGTCCGTGGTTCTCAAGCCGGAACGGCCACTGCATGCCATTCAGATCATCACCCTCGCAGCGGCGGTGGCGGTGACTGATGCGTTCAGCAACCATCTGGCTGTCGATGGACAGGTGAAGTGGCCCAACGATGTACTTATCGCCGGGAACAAAGTCTGCGGCATTCTGACCGAGGGACAGATCCGGGGACCGGAGTTCCTGACACTGGTGGTGGGGCTCGGTTGTAATGTGAATCAGCAGCCGGAGAATTTCCCCGCCGATCTGCTGTATCCGGCGACATCACTTGCCGCCGAATTGGGGAAGCGCATCGATAGAAATCAACTGGCAGCAAATATTATCACATCTCTGGAACAATGGTATCGGAAAATTATGGATGGTGAATCTCAAGAGGTGATTGCCAGATGGAAGGAGCGATGTGCCCATCTGAATCGGCGGGTGAAAATAGTCCTGGATGACGGAACGAAGGCAGGGATATTCCGGAAGGTCTCTGCGGACGGGGCGGCTGTCCTGCAGCTGTCCGGAGGTGACACCGTTACGGTGACCAGCGGCGATCTGTTCTGGCCGGAGCGTGGCCCTGAGAAAAAATGATTTCAGTTGCCGGGGAATTATGTAAATTACCTTCATTGAAATTGATATAGAAATCACGAATTGACACAAATTATCACAAATGAACTAATAAGACGATAAACGAATAAATAACATAACAAAATATGACTATTAAATCTGTTCAGTAGTATCAAAGGTAAGGAAGCCAGAAGGGATGCTTTCCGTGCTTTGCCACCCGTCACACACTGTAGAGCCTTTTCATGAAACGGCTTTACAATGCAGGTTGAGAATCGAAACCATTACTTTCCTGAGCTGATTTAATAGTCATGTAACAAAATAATAATATTGAATGAATACTGTATTATTTAAATCTATCATGCTCGCTTCCACCTTTAGAAGATCAGCCTCATTTATTGAAAAACGATAGAAGGAGCCAGCACTATGACCTATGCGGATATCGTCCGTCCACAGTCAAAAGCAAACATTATAATCTACAATATTTCTTTGGTCATTGGCGGCAGTATTTTGATGGCGTTATTGGCACAACTGACGGTCCGGCTGCCGTTCAGTCCTGTGCCCATTACCGGGCAGACATTTGGAGTGCTATTGCTGGGGGCACTGTTCGGGAGCCGGCGCGGCAGCGCAGCCATGCTTGCCTATATACTGGAAGGGGTTGCCGGACTCCCGGTGTTCGCCGGAGGTCTGGCGGGTCCGGCTGTCCTGGCGGGGCCCACCGGCGGGTATATTCTCGGATTTGTGTTTGCCGCTTATGGGGTAGGATATCTGGCCGAACAAGGCTGGGACAGGAGAATGATCTCCACGGTCGCCATGATGGTCATGGGGACCGGCATCATTTATCTGGGCGGACTCTTCTGGCTTTCACAATTTGTGCCTGGCGAACAGCTGCTCAATGTTGGGCTCTTCCCGTTTCTCCCCGGGGCTGTCATTAAAATTGCGCTCGCCGCTATCTTGTTGCCGGGCGGATGGAAACTGCTGGGCCGCCGTGATCCGACAAGGGTGGAGTGATTTTCAACCGGAGAGAAGAGGAAAGAGGCCACCCTTCCCACCATGTTCTTCACAGTGGAAGCCGCAGCTGGTAATTACTTATCAAGCCGGGTTGCGTGAATTATGGTAAAATCAATGGCCTTATCTTGAGCTATGAGCTGAATCTTAACAAGAAATACCTCATAATTTTCCAATCAGGATATGGTACCGCCGACAACCTGATAAATGTCATACGAGCATATAGTTCTTCGGCTATGCTTGGTATTTCAATTTCGTGGAAGTGCTTTATCCCTGTAAAATTTCCCAGGATTTTCTTGGAAAAGATTGTCTCAAGAAGGGCACGGATGTGTTAAGTTAACGCCTCCACCTTTTGAGAACGCCCGATACCAATCTGCTACCGCCAACTCCTCACTACCGGAGGAGTAGAGAGGGGACTCTTTTCTCATTACTCTTAACTTCTGCTTGCCTGCATGCTATTAGGTCAGACCTATCTAAATCTCATCCACTTCCACCTACTTTCCAATGATGCCTTTGAAGGGCACCACCACATAGCGGTTTTCGCCGTTGGTGATTTCGGTGATTTGCGTGCGCTTGAACATGATGCGATCTCCGACTGCCACTTCTACACCGGCTCCCGGCGGGACGGACGCTTTCTGTCTCATATCCCATCACCAGACTGCTTGTTGTTTTTTCTTTGCAGTTGTATTTGATAATAGTTGGAAAGATATTCATACACCCGTTTTTTGGTGCGGGCCCAGTTCAGTTCCTCTCCGATCTCTCCCAATTCCTGCTCCAGCTTGTACATCCAGTAGAGCTGCTCATTTTCGAGGACGGAGACCCGGGCCTCGTACTGCTGCCTGGTTAACGCAGAGACTTTCGTCTTCAGATCCTGCAGTTCCGCCAGTTTCGCCAGATCCCGGGTGGCTTTCCGTTCGATTTCATCTTCTTTGCAGTAGGCTTTGTTGCGTATGTCCGTGAGCTGTCGCTGCAGATCACGGAATCGCTCCCGTTCGGCTTCCACCTCCTCCTTGGTAATCACCTGGGGAAAGTCCACCGAAGGAAACCGGGGTGCGATCTCCAGCTCCGGCAGCATTTTGGTGGCTTCCGTGGCCCGCTTGTACAGGTCCGCCTGTGAGTCCACAATGAATTTGAGCGTGATGATTTCCTTGCCCCGGGCGGAGACCTCAACAGTATTCTCCTGCACCGGCAGTTCCTGTGTTTCCTCCTCATTTAAATTGGTTCGGAATGCCCGGAGTACCTCGCACTGCAGTTTGAGGCGTCCTTTCACAGGATCATCCGTAGTGTTATAAAAGCGCATAATCACCGCATCCCGCTGTTCGGCGCGCTTCACGCCGGTCATGCGCAGGGGGACCGCCTGGTCTTCAGTTTCCCAGGAGAAAAACGAATACTCTTCCGGCAACGGTCCTTCGTGCACGTCAGTTTGCACGGCCCGGAGTTTCATATTCTGGTTGTCGGACATAAAATGCGGCCTGTCCTGGAGCCAGTCCCCGCGGTTCGGATAGATGGAATAGGTAAAGACGTGATCCCCAATTTCCTGGGCTTCCGGAGTAAAAATATGCGGACCGACATCGCCGACCCGGGTCAGAAGATCTGCGCGGGCCAGCCAGCCCACCGAACGGATCAGGGTGATCGCTACCGTACTCCGGGTGGTCAATATCTCATATTCTCCCATTTTATTGCTGGCGATAGTCAGACCGCGTTTACCGTCCGCAAGGCCCACAAAATTCTGCATGATATGCGTATCCACGGGAGTCACGTCATGACCTGCAATCAGGAGATCCTGCATTTTTTCCGGCTTTTCGGGCACGGTGGAATCGGTATCGATGGGAAAATACGCGATATCGAACGGCGCCTCCACATAGGAATGGTCGGTGTTGATGTCTGTGGGAAACAGGATCCGGAGCCGGTGATCTTTCACCGTGTTTCGTACGAAGGTGTGCACCTCCACCCGGTGGGAGTCGGCAGTCAGATCCACAAAGGTTACGATGGGATAGGCCGCCGTTTCTTCGGTTCGGGAGGTGCGGTCCGGGGTGAGGGATTTCGGCAGGTCCAGGGTGATTTCCACCCGCACCCGCGCCAGCAGCGGACCGGATTCTACCACCTGAATCTTTGCGGGATGGTTCAGGCTATTAATGATGCGTTCTTCCGGGGGATACGAATAATCGTACGTATCTCCGCTGTCTCCGCTGTCTTCGAAATAACCCAATCCTGTGTAATCTTCATTGGTGGATTTGCAGTGAATATTCAAACTTCCGTCATCGTTGATGGTCACTCGCTGGAAGTCATTTTCCAGACAACGACCATCTTCGGAGACGGCCACAATCCTGGAGTCAGCCGTTTGCTGTTCCCCGGGGACCACATAATAAGTTTTATATCCCAGGGATGGGACATCATCGGCGAACAGATAGAGGTCGGTTCGGTCGTCGAGGCGGCTCACTATCTGATAGGGGACGGGGTTTTCCAGCGAATCCGTGATGCTGAACCGGTCGAAGGTTTCGGGAATTTCCATGGACATCCCGAACACGTGTCCCCGTCTCCGGGACGAGGGATTGAATACCACCAGCGGCAGGGCGTTTTCATCCCGGGAAGTATCGATAATCTGTGTGATATTCCGGAACGCCCGTTGAGCCAGATCACCTGCCGTCTGCCGCACTCTGGCAAACCGATCCTGCATGTCGCGGGCAATGGAATCGACGCTGCACCCGCACACGTCGTCGTGGGTATGGTTCAGGAGCAGTGTCTTCCAGGTGCGCAACAAGGTGCGTTCCGGGTACTCGCTGCCGAACACCCAGGCCAGGGTACTGAACGGTTCTGCCCAGCGAATTAACTCCCGCTGGCATTCATTATTCTGTCCGATCAGGTGGCTCCGGCTGGAGAACACGCCCTTCAGGATCGGCATATATTTTCCGCTGTACAGATACCCGCCGAGCACGGGCAGGTCGGGTTCATAAGATCGGATGGTCTCCAGGTACTCCGGCGGGGTGCTCTGGAACAGGCGAACCCCCTCACCCCTGCGTTTGTTGAACGCTTCGATAATCGGCAGCACGTCATCCGGCCATGGCACCTGTTCATACCCGTTCATCAGCAGGACATTCGGCGTGGAAGCAAACGGCGCCAGCACGTGAGTATGGGTGCTAATCCGATCGATGGCGATTTCTTTGGTCAGAGACAGTACCATGGCATTCCGGTAGCTGTCCAGCAAATAAATCCCAAGGATGCGGGATCCGTCCGGGCTTTCCCACCAGAATTCGGTTCGGAGATCATCCGGCGGCATGTCCACTCCCCGCCAGACGAAGGCCCCGTCAATGCCGAATCCCCTAAGAATCTGGGGCGCCTGGGCGATCTGCCCGAAATTATCCAGCATCCACCCGACCTTCATGGCTCCGCCCAAATCTTCCGCCATGCGCATCCCGATGAGCAGGTTCCGCACCAGCGCCTCGCCGCTCACTAATCCCCAGTCCGGCTGCAGGTAAGCCGGGCCGATCAGCAGCCGTCCTTCCTCCACAAACCCCCGCAGCTTCTTCCGGATTTCTCTGGCCTCCACCGGCGGCAGCTGGTCGAAATAATCTTCCAGAATCAGAGTTTGACCGTCCAGCACAAATTTATAGGAGGGATACCGGTCCATCATCCGGACTAAATTCTCCATGAATGAAGGAATCAGCTGGTTCACGTAATGGGCCCGGAATATCCATTCTCTGTCCCAGTGATTGTGGGAGACGATATGGGCGGTGATGATTTCGTCGAGACGCTTCTGGGCAGTCATTGTTCATCCTCATTTAAGGGTAGCAGAAGTATTCGCTCTGAGAAGAAGTTATCACATTTTTTTATCTGTGTCAGGAATATAAGGTATGGGGGAAATGACGACCGGTAAAGTGAAATTTTGGGGGATAGTGCGTGCTGTAAGCAGCCACCTCAACCGACCCGCAGGGTCTCCGTGGGAGGGAGCGGATGAACAGTGGACAGAAACTTTGGTGGATCTGAAATTGATTTCAGGAGAATCCAACAGATGTGCTGGTGCCGGGCGCCAAGCCGATCCTAAACTCCCAGATGATGATCAAACGCCCCCAGACCATCTATAACGCGTCCAATCCAGCTTCGGAGAACGCCCCGCACACACACGGTCGAGACGCGATGTGGGTGCCCCGTACTCCACCCCATACAGGGCGCTCCAGCCGGAGCGCGGGGTTTGGGGGGACTGTCTGTGCTGTAACGGAAACCGTCTCCGACAGTTGGTTTGGTGCGTAAAGACGTAATGGTGCTTCGCCAATCCTTTCGCCGGGAAGGGATGTCGATGCCTTCTTACATCCGAGGCAGAGAATGAAAACGGATCAGGGTTCTTCTGTGCTCCTGACCCCTGCTTCTCCAGCGGAGCCCTGACTGGTCGGAGGAGCCTGCTGTGCCGGCAACCTTACAACGATGCCAGCGCCCGCTGAATTTTGACCCGCCGCACCAGCACTTCAAACGCATGCAAAATTTCTTCCTGAGTGAAATTGCAATGCCCGTACCTGTAAACCGGAATGTTCCGGTGGAACAGGGCTGATCTGGTGGCAAAGGTCTTCAGGGTATACATGGGTTCATGCCAGTAGGGGACTATCGGATCGTCGGTGGTATGCATCGTCACCAGCGGCACCTTTAGGGCACCGGCGGTTTGATAGTTGTCTTCGATCTCCGTTAGAGCGATAGCATCTGCGGCATATCGTTCCACACCTCTGTTCAATCGGAGATCCTCCCAGAAGGATCCGGTCCCGCTGTACCAGCGCCGGGTGTTGTCGAACGGCTTGCCGCCCAGCACATCAATGGCATTATTGGTTCCGACGATATTATAAAACAGAATTCCAAGAATCGTTTCAGCTACCGTTTCTTGATCTCCTGTTCCGACCGGGGCTCTGGTTACCGAAAGCAGCTTCTGTGTTTTTCCGGGATTCGCTATCAGTGCACCTACCACCGCGTCTTTCGGGCCGACAGGCGAACCGAGGTCATCCGCTTCCCATGCAGCGATCAACGTATCATTTACGCCATCAGGTTTGGGCGGCCCGCCAAATGGGACCAGAACGTAGGGAAAATAATAGTTGAATACCACGTTAAAGTCGCCGAAATAGTGCAGCTGTTTCCGGAAATTTCCAATCGGGCCACAGGTGGCCAGTCCCCCGTCGAACACCTCCGGATGCTGCTCCACCGCCAGCGCCGTGATGAGTCCCCCTTCGGAGGCGCCAGCAATATAGACCACGTCAGGTTCGCCGTGTTGATTCTCAAAGAGACCAACCAGCTCAATCAGATTTGCCACCGCTTCCGGAATAATCAGACCATTCCGCTCGAAGCTGGTGCCTGCAAATGCGTATCCCTGATTTACCACCAAGTCATCTAACGTTTCCCCTGTTTCTCCGTCAATAATGAGCTGACTCCGCCAGGCTTCAAGAGGAGCATTCGGGCTGACATAGCCGTGCGCAAACACCACCAGTTCCCCGTTCCAATCATCGGGGACGCGGATTAAAACATCCGGCAGGTCGGGTTTGAGCAACCCCGATTGTTGTTCGGTAACCTCCATCTCCGGCCCCGTCAGCTGATCGGCACAGCGATAGAAGGTCAGGATGGACACGATGATCAAGAGTTCCGGAAGTAATCTGAAACCGAGCGCTTTCATGGGTATGAGAGAACTTTTCATTACTCACTCCTTTTGTTAATACACCGTATGAAATATCCCAGGGGGTGTATGATGGAACGCCCCACACTGCTCCTGATGTCATTGTATCAGACATCCTTGCCTGCTAAAAATTTCTGCCTTACCGGGTATAGTCACCGTTACTAGTCTAGGTCAGGCCGCCAACAATTGCTCCGGAGGAACGCAATAAACAGAAA
>DATFLS010000427.1:0-2225 GCA_035267465.1 bacterium | reverse complement strand
TATGGTTAAATGGTGTTCTACAAGAGCCAATCACGTATATCAAATTGATATACTCATATATGGAGTTGATATATGTGTGAGGGAGAACAGGAGCGAAAATTTCCGTCAGACAGGAGCCTTTCCTCAACCAGTTGGTGGATTCCCGCCAGCGGTGCACAAGCCCTTCATTCTCTAACGGAGAAATGGAGTGAACCAAGGGAGACTATCTGGTCCGAGACCCCACCGCATGCTGTGCAGAACAGGCCGGATCACCGGATCGGAGCCGGGTCAGGTCCGGCTAGTCTTTATCTCTAAGCCCGTGGGGAGTATTGTAACTCGAACCGTTATCCTTGTCCCGGCGGCTTCTCTGCGGCCAGGGATATGAGAAAAGGATGTGCCGGCCGGCATCGTCTTCAAATGCAATATCGGACACCTCCCAGATCGTGTTCACATCTTCATACAAAGTCTTACCGAGTTGTGCCAGCTGCTGATTCTTCCGTTCAATCTCGGAACGCTTGGTGTGAATGGCATCGTCAATCCCGTGGAGGTCCTTTAGCAGCCGGAACCCCTGGTCAACGGCTTCCGTTGTAAATTCGTCTGCCACCAATGCCTTCTGATGGCGCTTCAGGAGATCTGCAACCCGGATCATGACGGCTTCGATATCAGCGGGATCGCCGTCATTGAACTGCCGGTGAGGGAAGGCTGCATATTCTTCGGATTCAATGCCAAAGGATTGCGCTATGGTATCACGCAGTATGAAGCAGTAATCTTTCGACTCCCGTTGAACCTCACTTTTACGTTCGCGCAGATAATGGAGCGTCTGATAATCCTCTTCCACATGGTCAGCAGACAAACCCGCCTCATGCATATCCTCAAACTGTTCTCGGGCGTGCATGAGTTTTTTCTTCGCAATTTTTACGATCATCTGAATCGGAATTGACCGGATCTTCACGCGATTTTTCCCCCTTGATTCCTTATGCGTTTTGGTGATATAATCGTGAGAGATACCGTTATATTACACAAGGAAGTGTTGAAATTCAACGTGAACGTCCTCGCCTGCCCACTGTCGCAAAAGTTGTCGCCGCGTTTTTGACGCAGCTACCTATGGACTACCCGCTTCCAGAGAAGGCTCCACTCCCGAGTTCACGAGTGAGGGGTTGGCAGGAATCAGCTTTTTAAGCGGCCGGGGTTATCCCACTCCGCAAAAAGCCGTTGCTTATAGTTCCGAATGCTCGTATTATCCAACTATTCAGGGATCAATTTGTAGTGGGTGAGTGAAGTGTTATGGGTTCTCCCGTAAGGATTTTACGGGCCTGCGATCGGAGTGCTTCCTTACACCAGAAGCGAATAAAATCAACGTCATCTTTTGTGATGATCCATCGAATCATCAAATATTTACTTCTGGGGAGTTTCGGCATTCTCTCATTGATTGGCTGCCAATCGGACGATGACAGAAGATCTGCTGATTCACCGGAACCGGGCTCCTCACCGGCGCCGTCCGAATCCGTTGAACGGAATATCGGGCTCCCCGGTCGACAGACACTCGGGGACTACGTTCTGTTCGCCGATTTCACTGCATACCAGGGTGACATCCTGATTCAGAACGACAGCATTAAAGTGTATTCTGTGGCCATGGACGCGGAGTTCATGTACTCTGCTGATCTCATGGATGAACGCGTCACCGATGAGGACCATCCCTATTTGCTCTCTGTTTATTTCTGGGAAGATGATAAATTTGTGCTGATGAGAAATGATTCACTCCGACATCACCCGGCGGCCTCGTATGCCATCGATAAAGAGAATTCCATTGATGAGCCTATCGAAAACACCGCCGTGAGCCGGGCGATCTCCCAGGTCCGGAAACGACTGCTGATTAAACATCAGGCAGAAGCAGACCTGAATAATGACGGGGTTGCCGAGTATATTCTGGTCTACTCTCATCCCAAAACCGGGGAGTTCGGTTACTTCTATGGAATTATTATTCTGGAGCAATCCGGGGGGCGGTACATCATAGCCTATCAGTATACTTCCGATTTCGAATCCTACGTTGGTGAGTTTCTTGTACAGGATGTGACGGGGGACGCCCAGCCGGAACTCATCCTCTATGAGTCGGACTTCGGAGCCAGCGGGTACACTGTGTATGCACAAATTTTTGGTGCGGACGAAGGACAACCGTATTTAGTCTATGATATCGAATAATCATCTGTCGCTCTGAGCTATGGTCACCGGCGTCCGCCTGTTCAGAT
>DATFLS010000426.1:0-3480 GCA_035267465.1 bacterium | reverse complement strand
GTTCACCTCCCAGGTAACCGTGCTCACCCTGGTAACAATTTTGCTGGCAAGAAGACGCCATCTCCAGAAAATCTACACTGAACGAATTCTCTCTGAATTGAGCACCCTCCCAAAAAAAGTGGAACAAATTCTGCAAAACTCCGTGCAGATACAAAAGATCGCCAGGGAATTTTCCGGGCAGCGGAATTTTTTGTACCTTGGCCGCGGTTATAACTATCCGGTGGCGCTGGAAGGAGCGCTCAAACTGAAGGAGATTTCCTACATTCATGCGGAGGGTTATCCGGCGGCAGAAATGAAGCATGGCCCTATTGCGTTGATAGATGAAAATATGCCGGTTGTCTGTATTGCCACCAAAGATAAAACCTACGACAAAATCCTCAGTAACATGGAGGAAGTGCGGGCCAGAGGTGGCCGAATTATTGCCCTCGCCACCGCAGGGGATCGTGAAATAGCGAATATGGCTGAGCATGTGATCTATATCCCGGAAACGGAGTATTTTCTGAATCCGATATTGGCGACTGTCCCGCTGCAATTATTGGCCTACTATATTGCGATAGACCGGGGCTGCAACGTCGATCAGCCCAGGAATTTAGCAAAAAGCGTTACGGTGGAGTAAATGACTGAGAGTATTTTCAAACGCCGACGAGCACGTCACCTACTGGTAAGCTTACTCGCCCTGACCGGGGTTTTTCTGTATTTGATACTCTGTACGTCCTCCCTGCAGGGCGGGCAGATTTTTTCCCGGCATCCGGCGCGAAAAGAATTTTCCGGGGGAGTCAAACAGTATAACAATCAAAATTACCAGCTGGCGCTCCAAACCTTCCGGGAATTGTACAACTATCCTGAATTCAATCCGGTGGCGACAGCCACCCATCTGATGCTGATGAAAACCTATCAGCGATTACAGTTATATCGCCAGAGTGTCCAATTCGGGAAGGAATTTCTGAGTACGTACCCGTCCAGCAGTTACCTTGACGACGTGTATTTTACCATGGCAGAATCGTTTGTGGGGATGGAGCAGTATATGAACGGAGCCAGTTACTACGCCTATGCCATCACCCAGGCGGAGGATGAAGCGCTGGCCCGGATGTCATTGGAACAGCTGTTGAAAGTGACAGATGCTTTCTTAAATACCGAGCAGGTACAGGCCCTTGCAGATGGCGCCATCGGGCGCGATGAGTCCAATATATTTCAGCTGGCCCTCCTCCAGGAGTACATTCTGGACGGCGAAATGAGTCTCGCCACGACGACGGCGATGGAGTTAGAGCGATCCGTGATGAAGGATATGCTCATTCCGACATTCCAGGCGCTCCGGAAGGCGATTTCTCTCGATGCGAAGAAGCAGATGTCAATAGCGGTTCTGGCGCCCCTGAGCGGCGCCTATGCCGACATCGGCCGGGAGCTGTTGGATGGTGTACGCTACGCCCTTGCCCAGGCCAACGATCTGGCCAATATCAATCTTCTTCCCATGGATAATCAGGGGACGGGATTGGAAACGGTGCATCAAATGCAGCGCATGGCCGATCACTATCGGGTGGTGGCGGTTATCGGGCCCGTCTACAGCGAAAATGTGGTCGCTGCTGCAACGACTGCCGGAATCAGTTCCCTGCCCCTGATCACTCCCACCGCCACTGAGAATGGACTGGCAGGATTAAATGCGTATGTCTTTCAGCTGAGTCCGGATTATGAGACACGGGGCAGAGCTGCAGCCCAATATGCCACCGATTCGCTGGGATTACGACTGTTCGCCACGGTCAGTCCCGCAGATGAACAGGGCAAGGCCCTCACCGATGCTTTCACAGCGGAGGTCGAAAAGCGTGGCGGAGATATCGTAGACCAACTCTGGTATAGTGATACCCCCGAAGACTTGAATGATCAATGGCGGCACCTCCGGGAGGTTGGATTTGATCTTCGCACACAGTTTGAAGGAGGGATCGATACCAGCCATATCGTCTCGGACAGTCTGCGCGAAACGCTGTCCGATTCGGATTTTGTGGAAGTCTTTCAAAAGAACTATGAGAACTATACGGAAGAGATCGATTCAACGGATATCACCCTGAAGTATATTGAGGGCATGTACTTCCCCATCCGTAACAGGGATATTGATTATATCGCCGGGCAATTTGCGTTTTATAATTTCGATACCCAGGTTCTGGGAAATGTGGAGTGGTATGATCTGGAAAAACTGAATGAATATTCGTCCTATATCAATAATATGTTCATTTTTTCCGATTATTATATTCCGGAGGAAGCCATCACTTACCGGGGATTTGTGTCTGATTTCAGACAGGAGATGAACACAACTCCCAGCAACCTCCATTTGTATGGCTATGACACCATGAATCTGCTGCTGGATCTTATCCGGGACGGCAATATGACCCGCGCTTCCATCGGCCGGGCGCTGGGTTCGATTCACCAGGTTTCCGGCATAGCCAGGGTTCACACACTGGATGGCATATCTCCCCGCGTGAACCAGTCGGTGCGTGTCCTGCAATACTCGCGTCAGCGGGTTCGTTTAGAAGACACCATTACGACAGGAGTCCGCAAAATACATCCCCTGCGATCCCTTCTATCCGAATGATCCTGACCTCTCAAAATTTAGTGCAGTGGGCGGTGTTTCCGGAATGGGAGTCGGATCCGGACCTGTTTCACGCTTTCTCAACAAGGATTGGTGGTGTATCAACCGGTAGGATGGCGTCGCTGAATTTGGGAAAAACCGAATTTGATTCTCCCGAGCATGTCCGGGAAAATCGGCAGCGATTCTCTGCCGCGCTGGATATCAATCCGGACAGAATGGCCCGATGTATCCAGGTCCATAGCGCCACAGTGCATCGGGTGGAACAACCGGGGGTGCTGGATCGATGTGATGGATTACTCACGGACACGCCGGATCTGTTCCTGGTGATTGGAGTAGCAGACTGCCTTGTACTGTTTATCACCACCGAGGACAGAAAAGTAATCGGGGCCCTGCATGCCGGCTGGCGGGGTATCACAGCCGGTATCCTGCCAAGCGCGATCCGCAAGATAGGGCAGGAGTGGAGGTACGATTCTTCGCAGCTGGAACTCGGGATAAGCCCCGGTATAGGACCCTGTTGTTATGAAGTGGGAGCCGAAGTTGCCGAACAATTCCCCGATTCCGTTATTCACAACAAGCGAAATTCCCTGTATCTTGATATGACGGCAGCTGTGCAAAAACAGGCAACAGAGGCAGGCGTTCCGGCGCCGCGAATCTATTCGTCCGGGCGGTGCACCTCCTGTGAAGATGACTACTGGTTCTCCTATCGCCGGAATCACAAAGTCACCGGCCGGATGTGGGGCGTGATTGCCAGGAAGAGGAAGTGATCATTTAGGATGGAAATAGTACATGCGCTGCTCCTGGGGATAATTCAGGGACTGACAGAGTTCTTGCCTATCAGCAGTTCGGGACACCTTGTCCTGGCGCAGGCCGTTTTCGATTACCAGTCTACCGGACTGATTTTT
>DATFLS010000425.1:0-2379 GCA_035267465.1 bacterium | reverse complement strand
TCGCCGTGGAAAACTGCGGTTTGCCGGAAATCTGTGTATCGCAGGGATCCAGTGGACCGCCCGGTATGCCATCGTGCCCCTGCTGCTGTATAGCCTGGGACATCCGGTGAATTTTCTTCAGTTCTTCATCCTGTACTGGATGCTGGCCTCCCTGGCGTCGTTCGTGCCGACCCCCGGCGCCACCGGTGCCGCTGAAGGCGCTTTCCTGTTGGTCTTTGGACAATTTATCCCCTCTGCTACACTGGGCCTGGCCATGATTGGCTGGCGGTTTCTCTCCTTCTACTTTCTGAATATCGCCGGGATCGTCGTGCTGACCATCCTTGAGATCGCCGATAGAAAAAAACGACCTGCGCCTCAGACTGAGCCCGGGCCGGAACCTGCAGAGGTGGAAGCCGCCTGAGACTGGCGACCATCGAGTATGAGCGGCGTATGAAAGACGAGCGTAAATTTCTAATTGTTCGAAGAACCGGCGGGAAGCCTGCAATGACTTCCCGCCAGTTGACTATCCGAGAGTTATTCCCCGACTCCGTGTGCGGGAGGCGACTGGAGATGCTGTGAGATCTTGTGTACATACACGATGTATTGTACATAGGCGTCCACCCATTCACGTCCCGCCCGGACGTTCTGATCTTTCGCCTGTTTCGCGTCCATGGCCTGCCGATACCACTTTCGAACGTTTTCCGAGAGTTGAGTTTGGAGCAGGGCCAGAACGGGCTGGATATCACCGGACTCAATTGCCTGATCCCCGGCCCGGATATCTGCCGGATTCGGGGTTCCGGCCGGTTTCACGCCTGTAAACGGCATCCCCTCGGCCGCCCGGTGCAGCCGGACTGCGGTCTCGATAAAATATCGATCGGCGAGCTGGTGCGCGTCAGAGTTTAAATCCCTGACCTCACGAGCCTGGCGAAAGGCATCCCGCAGTTCCGTTTCCTGGTCTTTGCCAACCCAGATCCGGATGGCATTGAACTCACCGGTGTCAAGGGCGTGTCTGGCTGCCGTCGCCACCGGTCCGTCCAGTTTATCGCAATGACCATAGGCCGGTTGGACGGTGATGAGTCCGACAACCAGCAGGCCGAGCACTATGAGCATTCGGTGGAAATGTAAGTTCTTCATGAGACTGTCCTCCTTGCATGAAGTTATGGTTTTTGTTTTCCCGTGGTCACACAGCCCGTAAACCTTGCAGATCTTTGATAATGATGTCCCGCTGGCCCTCCATGGAGATCCAGCCGCTGTCCTGAAATGCCGCCAGTTTCCGGCTGAGTGTTTCCTGGCTGGTACCGATGAGGGAAGCGAAATCCCCTTTGCTGAACGGCAGGGTGACGAGGAGCCCCCGCTTTTTGTTGTGGCCGTGTTCCGCCAGCTGCAGCAGGAAGCCTGCCACCCGCTGGGCAACCGAATGCGCGCCGAGTTGTTCGATGCGGGCCTCCGCTTCTCCCAGCCGCTCGGTCACTTCTTCCAGGATTTTGACCCCGATGGCCGGGAACTTCACCAGCAGTTTCCGGAGATCCTCGCCCCGCAGACGGCAGATTTCAGTGGACTCCAGGGCTTCGGCATATCCCTCCAGCCGCTGACGGCCGAATAATGCCAGCTCGCCCACGAAATCACCGGGATGCAAGATCCGAACAATTTGCTCCTGGCCGGATTGGGTCACCCGAACCTGCTTCATCATACCGGTATGGAGGATGTACAGGATTTCCGCATCACTGCCGGAAAAGAAAAGCAATTCGCCCTTCTCATACTGAGAACTGGTTGTAATCTGGGCGATCTCCGCCATTTCATCCTGCGAGAGATGATTGAAAATCGGGACTCCGGCAATACACCGGGATTTATCGTGCTCATTCATGCATCCCTGTTCATGATGTGCCGTCATTGTCTTTGCTCCTCATCCGGTGCCATTCGGGCTGTGAACCACTGTTTCCTCTTAATTTTCACGAACAAGATAAAGGACAGCCGGTCTCGATTTCTTTGACTATAATCAAATTTTGGAAAAAAGTACGGGAAAAAGTAGGCTCTCTTCTACTTTTCTTCCGGAACAACTTTATCTGAATAATTCATAAACTCGGCAAAAAAGAGTTCCTATAGTGGTTGTAACATGTGAAATTACAGTCAGTTAAAACCACAAGAACATTCACAACTACTTGGAGCTCAGTGGTGAAAAATATACCCTCTTCATTGAACAAACACCCGCGAAATTTTCTCCTCGAAGTTGCGCCGGTGCAGGGTAAACCCTTCCTGATAGACGGGACGGGGGGAACCTGACCCCGGATGCCGGCGCATTCCTGCTCCGGGAGCCCGAAGCCGAAGTGGGCATCACCGCGGCC
The DNA here is from genome assembly GCA_035267465.1 of bacterium. GTDB lineage: Bacteria > Fidelibacterota > JAANXI01 > JAANXI01 > JAANXI01 > DATFLS01. The sequence continues at coordinate 58 of DATFLS010000425.1, read as the reverse complement.
GCGCAATAATGAAAAGGGACGATTGATCGGTTGACAACCAGCCCTTTGTAAGGTAAAC
>DATFLS010000424.1:0-5973 GCA_035267465.1 bacterium | reverse complement strand
GCTGCCGTTCGGTGGTGTGAAGCAGTCTGGCTACGGTCGCGAATTGGGATTCCATGGGATTCGGGAGTTCGTGAATGTGAAGACCGTGTGGATGAGGGGGCGGTGATCAGTTGATAGGCAATGGGCAACAGGCAGTGGGCGAGGGGAATGCTGGTGCAATTGTGTGGGTTTTTGGGAGGACGTGACCGCTGGTGCGCCTCCGGCGGCGTCACGCAACTATTGGAGCGGAACCACACTGAAGGAGTTCTGGTAAAGATCCCTTGTATATTATACCACCAAAGGACGGGGGTTCGGGATGACATCTTCGTCGTGTTCTGCCGAAACCGAATCTTCAGCCGCGTCCCGGATGGCTTTGGAGTATCACCAAGCAAGAACCTACCGGTTCGGGATGCTCCCTGCCTCTGACCTTACCACTCAACCACCCGCCCTGTCATCCCGAACCCCCCGTTTTGTGGGGGTGAGGGATCTCCACCGGGGATATGCGGGCTCGATTACGTGACTCCCTGCGAAGCCGCACCATGAGACACCGCAACACTGAGTCTTGTCAGCACTTGCCAGTACTTGTCAGAAATACCCCAATCTCTCATTTGACTTACATCGGACGTATTGTATATTTCATCTGTTCATTCATCGCCGTGTGCTCACGGCTGTTGCCATCTCTGGAATGCTTATGAAACGAACGATTTTCCTTGTCATTGTGGCTTTCTGTCTGCCTGCTCTCTCACTCGGGGATATGACCGGCAGTCTGCGGGGGAAGGTGTATAACCAGATGGAAGGGAATCCGCTCCCGGAGGTGAAGGTGATGGTGCTGGAGACGCGGCAGTCGGTGTTTACCGATTCCGCCGGGAGTTATCAGCTGAGCAATATCCGGGCGGGCACCTATACGCTGCAGTATTTCAAACCGGGATTTCAGAGTGCGCAGTATAACAGGGTGGTGTTCCTGCCGGATGTGGAGAGTATCCTGCACGTGGTGTTACACCCGTTGACTGGCCAGCCGGCATCGGCCGGACCACCGGCGGTGCGAAGGGGCGCGGGTACGGGTGTCCTGCGGGGACGTGTCACGGACCGGGAGAGTCAAATGCCGCTGTCGGGTGTGAATGTGTATCTCCTGGACACTTATTACGGCGCTATAACCGATGAGCAGGGTTACTATCGGATTCCGGGGATTCCGGCGGGCGATTACACGCTGGTCATCTCCCGGATTGGGTATGAACAGTCTTCGGAGCCGATAACTGTTGAAGTAGGCGCCACCGGCACAGTGTCCGCGGCTCTGGTGCAAACGCCGCTACAGGGAAGTGAGGTGCAGGTGGTGGCGGATGCGCCCATCCTGCAGCAGGAGATCACCGGGACCACCTTTCACGTCTCTGAGGACGAAGTGCTGATGCTGCCGGTGGATAACGTGGAGCAGGTCCTGACGCTGCAGCCGGGTGTGACCACGGAAGGGCACGTCCGGGGCGGTCGCACCCGGGAGGTGATGTATCTGATGGACGGCCTCACCGTCCAGAACGAACTGCAGGGGGAGAAGGGGATGCAGATCCCGAAAACGGCCATCTCGCAGGTGAGTGTGAAAACCGGCGGGTATGATGTGGAGTACGGAAATGCGCTGTCCGGGATTGTGAATGTCATCACCAAATCCGGTACCAATGAGCATCACGTGCTGGTACGGGCCGACCGGGATGATACCGACCGGCTGTACGAAGGCACGGAGCACAGCCGAACCCAGAACGTGGAGGTGACTCTGGACGGTCCGGTGATCAAAGATAAAATGTATTATTTCACCGCCAATGCCCTGCGTCTCAGCGATACCAGATGGTGGCAGGACATGGAGAAATACTTCGACTCGCCAGTCTCCCGTTCATCCTATGGGATCGCCAAATTGGATTATACCTTTACGCCCTCCAAACGGCTGGGGACCCAGTTTTTGTATTCCCTGAGGGAATGGCGGGATTATGAATTCAGCTGGCGGTTTAATCTGGACGGCCTGCCGCAGCGACAGGAGCAGTCTTACCGGGGCGCGGTGTTCTGGTCCCACACCTTCTCGGAGAGGGCCTTTTATAATGTGAAATACAGTTACTATTTCCTGCGGTCCAGGATCGGCTCCGGCACGTGGCGGGATCTGAGCCTGGAGCCGTATCAATACGACTTCTACCTCCGCTTCATTCTGGATGGCGATCAGAACTGGTGGGCGGACTCTTCTCAGAGGACCCACACCCTGAAACTCACCTATAATCATCAGCTCACCTCCCGGCATGCATTGAAGACCGGATTCGATTTCTCCTACTATGACGTCTCGGCGGAAATCCGGAAGCTGGAACCCCAGCGCACATACTTCGGGAAGCCGCTCTTGCACAGGGAGTTACTCAACTACAGCACCGACTATCGGTATCATCCCTATTCGGGCAGTGCGTTCATCCAGGATAAGATCAAGTTCGGCGAGGGCGGCGATATTCTGAATCTCGGTCTCCGGTTCGATTTCCTTGACCCGCGGGCGCAGCGACCGGCGGTGGAGTTTATTCCCACCACCCCCGATTCGAGTGAGTACGGGACTGACGTGGAGTACGTGCCGGCGAAGGTGAAGTATAATTTCAGTCCCCGGGTCGGCGGCGGCTTCCCGCTGACGGCGGATACCTATCTGTTCCTGAATATCGGTCAGTATTATCAGTTCCCGCTGTTCGATTACTTGTATTCCGGCATTGATAATGTGAAATTGGCCCGGGGGACGAACGTTCTGAAAGGGAACCCCGATCTGCTGGCCGAGCGGACCACCGCGTTTGAATTGAGTATTCGACACAAGATATCGGATTATACCATGTTGTCGGCGGCCTTTTATAAAAAGGAGACCCACAATCAAATCGATACCAAGACCTGGATTCCCACCGATGTGAAATACGCCGGTGATTACGGGTTTGCCGAGTACGTGAACAATCCGTTTGCGCAGTCCCAGGGATTGGAGCTGGTGGTGACGAAGGAGCAGGGTCAGCTGTTCACGGGGAATATCTCGTACAGTTTCATGGTGGCCAAGGGATTAACCGGCACCGAACAGACCGGAGTGGAATACGCCCAGTGGCCGTTCGATCCGCCGGCCCAGGTGCATTATCTCAGCTGGGATCAGCGCCACACCCTCAAACTGGACGGGCAGGTGTATTTGCCGCACCAGCTCACCGCGTCGCTGGTGGGCGAACTGCATACCGGGAGGCCGTTTACGTATTATCCTTCCAGAGATGGGTTCACCACCGAAACCCCCGGTCTGCCGTTCAAGCCGAACAATGATCGGATGGCCGCTTATTCCCGGATGGATATGAAGATCCGGAAGCAATGGCAGATCAAAGGCTGGATCGACCTGACCACCTACCTGGATGTGAGAAACGTGTTCGACCAGCGCAATGTGAAGTGGGTGGACTCCTCCGGACGAGTGGGCGGCGAACTCGGTGATCCGTCCGGATACTATACCGGTCGCCGGACATACGTGGGGTTCGAGGCGGCGTTCTGATTGAATTCGGTGACAAAAATAGCACGCAGATTGACACAGATAAAACAGATGACCGCGGATTGAAAAAAGTGAAAAGGTAAAAGGCAGAAGCAAGTGTTGAAATTATTTGATGATCCTTTTCAACGGTAACAGAATTCAAAAAGGAAGCAGGAATATCTTTTTCTCCTTAGCTATCAGTTTTCTGAATTATTATCGGAAATTTGTGTGCCGAATATATTCTAAGGGCCTTTCTCCGGGAGAGGAGTAAGATCTTGTTAAACAAGTCCCGGATTATAAAATGGGGTTTGTATTGCGCAGTGGTGGTGCTGTTCTTCCGGTGCGAAGAATCGTTGCCGCCGTATGGGCCGCCGGCGGACGTGGTACGGGTCACCAAACTGCAGGCGGTAACCGCCACCGAGCAGCTGACCGATCCGGAAGGGCGGATTCGCTCGTATGTGATCTTTCTCATCGATGGGATCAACAATTACGATGATACGTTGCAGGATACCGCCGCTGTAACAGGTCGTTTACACGTATGGTTCGATGCCGATCCCTCGTGGACTGCAACCCTTCCGCTGACAAATGCCGACATTTCGGAACCCACCGATTATTCTAACGGTGTGCTGACCCTGGATCCGCAAGAACAGTTTCACCTGCATACCGAGTGGAATCTGCTGTCCGATGACGGCACGGATATCCTGCATGAGCTCACCTCTGTGGATACTGTGCAGCAGACCGGCCTTGTCTACGCCGCACCGGAAACACTTCGATTCCAGGTGGAATTGTCGTTATTTTCGCAAGTTGAAGAAACCGTGTCAGACACCCAGAAGTACGGGTTCACAGGCTACTATCAGCTGCCGCCGGAATAAGTGAGGCCAAGATTGAGAACGAGGAATTCGGAGTATGCAGGTCGGGAAGCGAATAAGATGTTTCCGTTTCAAAAAGTAAAAATCCGAGGATCTCTGCTGGCGCCGTTATTGATCACCGGGATAATTGTTCTGTTCACCTGTGAAGAATCCCTTCCGACCTATACGGATCCGAGAGATCTGTTGGCCCTCACCGGAATGACAGCGGAAGTCACCGGGTTCCAGCGTTCGTTTCTCACTGTGCACATCAAAGGAGTGAACAGGTACGACGATACCCTCCAGGACACTGCCCGGGTCAATGGAAGCCTCCGGATCTGGTTTCCTTCCCACGATCAATGGAGAATCAGCCTCCCCATCAATAATAAAAATATCGAAGATCCCACCCAATACAATGGCCTGTTATTCACACTGGAGCCCGGCGATACATTTCACTTGCAGATTTCCTGGAATCTGGTTGCAGAGGACAGCACGGATATCCTGCCACAGATTCCCGTCGACTATACGGGTGAACGGAGCGGCGTGCATTATTCGGAGCCGGAACCGGTGAATTGCCAGGCGGAGTTCTCGTTGTTTGAACAGGCCGGCTATCTGGAATCGGATATCCTGGAATACGAATTCGCCGGATTCTGGAAGGAAGCGTTGTCGAAGCGATAATTTTGTGATATCTTTTATAACCGATCCGGTTATACATTTCATGTAATCAATCTTACATATACTCTAGTCAATACGGTGTATTCTTTAAGTGCAGAGCAAAAATAAGTGGGGGAGTTCCTGTCATCTCCGGAATTACCTCATGAAGTTTAACTGGAACGTTTCCCAAAAAAAAGGTGAAGGTCAGAGACAACGGACGGATTTTTATTCCATCCATACGACCGAGCACCTGTTGAAAGTATAAACCGAAGCGGCTATGTTGAGTGCAAAATGTGGAGTGAGCTGCACAAAGAACCAGTGAACAAACAACCATGAATAAAAAGTAGAGAGAGAACCATGCGACGATCACTTATATCTATGTTTACTCTGGTTATACTGGTCCTTTTCGGGGTGTGGGCCTGTGATGAGTCAACCACGGAGCCGGACGGCAACGGAAACGGAGATCAGCAGGATATGGAGTCCCCGACGGTGTCCGTAAGTCTTTCCACCCAGGCAGATACCATCTCGGGAGAAGTGACAATCACCGCCGAAGCAACGGATAATGACAAAGTTGACAGCGTCCAGTTTTTTGTTGACGATCAGCGGATAACCACCGCCACATCTTCACCTTACGAGACTAATTGGCAGACCATTACCTCTGCGGATAGTATGTCTCATGAAGTGTACGCGAAGGCGTATGATCCCGCAGAAAACTCGGCCGAGTCATCCAAAATTTCCCGGGTGGTGGTTCCCTTCATGGTCTCGTTAAGCGCCAATGTTCAACCGATATTCAGCGCGAATTGTACCGGGTGCCATGGAGGGAATGGAGGGCTATTTTTAACCTCTGATCAAGCATATGATAATCTTGTCAACACTGAAAGTGTTGGTTATGCCCCGATGAACCGTGTTGTGCCCGGGAGCCCGGAAAACAGTGTGCTCTATCTAAAGGTGACTGGCGATCAGCAGGTAGGACAACGGATGCCACAGGGAGGTTCGGCATTATCAGAT
>DATFLS010000423.1:0-2470 GCA_035267465.1 bacterium | reverse complement strand
TTTCTCCTGCTTCCGTTTTATACGAATATCCTCACCACCGCAGAATACGGCATTATCACCCTGGGGCTGGTCTTCGCCGGGATTGTGAAGATCATCTATAAATATGGGAGCGATTCCGCTCTCATCCGGTATTATGACATCGAACACTCCCAGGGATCCAAGCGCGCTGTCTTCAGTACGCTGTTCTGGTCACTCCTTGCAGTGTCAGTTGTGCTGAGTCTTATCATCCTGGTATTCGAAATCTCCATTGCCCGGCTGCTTTTTGATGATGCGCAGAAGACTATTCTGGTACTCATGCTCATCGGGATCATCATATTTGACACCCTGACTATTTTGCCGAAAACCCTGCTCCGCATTCACGAACGACCGGTGTATTTCTCCGGAGTGAATCTGGTGAACGTGGTCATCACCCTGGGATTAAACATATATTTCATCGGGTATTTATCCATGGGAGCCGCGGGAGCGTTTCTGGCAAATTTGATTGCAAGCGGCAGCCTGATTCTCTGCCTCCTTCCGGCTATGACCGATGATCTCCGCCCCCGCTTCTCCTGGAATCTCTGGAAAGAAATGCTGGGGTTCGGTATTCCGCTCATCGTCGTGCAATTCTCCGGCATGATAATGGAATTGATTGATCGTCCGATATTAAAGGAACTGACCGATATGGCGACGGTCGGTCTGTATGGAGCCGGTTATAAACTGGGAATATTTATGATGCTTGTGGTAGTTGCATATAATTTTGCCTGGCAGCCATTTTTCATGAAAGTCGGCCGGCAGGAGGATGGTCCTCAGATATTTTCCAGAATCTTCACCTATTTCATGTTCATCCTGTGTGGCATGTTTGTGGTCCTCACACTGCTGTTGGAATACATTGTGAAGATTCCGGTATTCGGTATCCCGTTAATCGGTGAGGATTTTCGAAGCGCCGTTCACATGGTGCCGATTATCTTTGCCGCCTATATCGCCTATGGAGCGTATGTCAATTTTCTCCCGGGAATCTACCTGAAAAAACGCTCAGGAAAACTGGCGCTGTTCACCAGTGTGGGGGCGGTTGCCAATATCGGTGGGAATCTGCTCCTTATCCCTGTCCTCGGAATTTACGGAGCCGCTCTGTCCACATTACTGGGGTATCTGATTATGGCGGGCGCTCTTTACTTCACCCATCAGTCCCTCTATCCCACCCCGTATCAATGGGAGAAAGTTTCCATTACATTGATAGCCACCGCCGTGGTTATTGGTGCATTTTATCTTCTCAAACCCGGTATTTGGCTACGATTCGGTCTGATCCTGTCGTATATTATATTACATTTTATGCTGGGAGCGATCCGGTTCCGGGAGCTCCGGAATTTTACACAACGTTTACGAATGCGAACACGGGAGTAACGAGAATGCATGTGTGTCATATCAGCACTGAACATTCTGCATATGAAGATCGCATCTATCACAAAGAATGCTGGAGCATCCTGGACTGGGCGGATAAGATCACCGTAATCGCCCGGGGAGGTTCTGCTCCCGATGTAACCTATCCGGGAATTGAAGTGCTCTCGTACCCGTCCGGTTTGAAGTTGCGGGATCGCCTTTCCTACCTGAGAGATCTCGCTGTCGATTTACAGGCGGACATCTACCATCTGCATAATCCTGAGTTACTTCTGCTGTCTCATTTTCTGCGGAAAAGGACTGAAGCGGCACTGTTGTATGACATGCACGCCCCCCATCCTGAATTTATGCGCACCTTTTCGGATGATGCCACCTTCACGCAAAACGTCCGATCTTTTCTGCTGGGCATCGGCGAACGGACCGCGCTTACTGCTGTAGACGGCTTGATATTTCCCTCCTTTTCCCTCTATGAAAACATGCGTCATTCTGCCCGCTTCTCAACCATACTGTATAATTTTCCCAGACTCGATTATTTTCCACAGACCAATTCGCGTGATCCCCGGGATTTTACCATTATATACAAGGGGCCTGTCAGCGAACCGCATGGATTACTGTATTTGATTCAAGCATTCTATTATTTTTATCGCAGAGAACAGCACGGCCGGCTTCATATCGTCGGAGACATTCTGCCGCCGGAGTTTGAGCATACACTGCGGAATACTATTAAATATTTCAGTCTGTCACATGCTGTGACCCTGGAATCTGCCGGGGAGAACGGCGAAATCGCTGATGCCATGCGTGCGGCATCTGTCGGGGTCAGCGCCCTGCTCCCGCGTGCTTTTTTCCGGAAGGCCGTTCCGTCCAATATATTCGAATATATGGCGATGGGGATCCCGGTGGTGGCCGGGCATTTCCCCTCGGCTTACCAGTTCATTCATGCACCCAAATCCGGCGTTGTCCTGGAAGAGAGTACGCCGTATTCCATTGCCGATGCCCTGAGTTTCCTGTATAATCACCAGCAGGAGCGGACTTTGATGGGAGAACGCGGTAAAGCGCTGGTGCAGAAGGAATGGCGCTGGGATCATATGAAATCAAC
>DATFLS010000422.1:0-2504 GCA_035267465.1 bacterium | reverse complement strand
ACCAGGGTTGTTCGGCAGACTGAATCAGTACATTTTACGGCACCCGGGCACGATTCTGGCCGGAAGTGCTGCCCTGGTGATCGGTTCGGTTTTGCTCATCCCGCACATACGGAAAGACGTGGACTGGTCCCTCTGTCTGGCGAAAGGCAGTGATCCGTATGTGGCGGAGATGATCTTGCGGAACGAATACGGCGGCTCGCTCCCGGCACAGATCCTCTATCACGGCGATCTGCAGGATCCCCAAGTCCTGCAACAAATTTTCCTTACCGAAAACTATCTGGAATTCCTGGGGAAAATCGATCAGCCGCTGAGCATCGCCGGGGTCATTGCCGAGATGAACTATGTGATGACCGGAAAATATATGATCCCGAAAACCAGAGCAGAGGTGAGTAATCTCTGGTTTCTGCTGGAAGGACAAGACCTGCTGCCTCAACTGGTGTCGAATAATAACCGGGATGCACTCCTGCAGGGAAAAGTGGCTTCCATGGATACCCGGATTCTGGTCGATGCCGTAAACCGGGTCGATACCTACCTGCACGATACGGCCGGCCGGTACCGGACGCCGGAAGCGCAGGCTCTCGCGCTGATTTTCTGGAACGCGAGGGAATACGGGGCCGTGGTCGATACCGGCAAAATCCGGGCGGTCATCGATGGCTACCGGACGGATACGGATGTTCTGAAGCGTCAGCTGGGACACAACATCAGACAACACCTTCTGAGCGCGAACTCGGAAGTGCCTTTCGATGAGGAATCCGGGGCGGATTCACTGGCCACGGCGCTTACACAATTTGCCGTGTCGGGGTCATTCGACCTCTCAACCGGACAGATCGAAACTTTTCTCCGGAAACCGGCCTTCCGGCTCACCGCGGACGATGCCTTCTTCCTGGCACCATCTCTGGAAAAACTAATACATGAGACCAGGGGAGCATTGCGCAACCGCCGTATTTTGGCAGGGCTCGCTCCGATGCTGCCGGATTCCGTGCGGGATAACCCCGATTTCCAAAAAGAGGTCACCGGTGCACTCTGGTTGTTGGAGAGCAGTCCGTCTGCGGATTCCATGGCCGCTGCTCCGGCCATGCTGGCAGCCACCCACACCGGATTGCCTCCCATCCTGAAACAGATGGAAGAAGAATTGACACCGACCCAGGTGGAAAGTGTGCTGCTGGCGCTGGTGTTGATTGTCCTGCTGTTCGCACTCATCTTCCGCTCGGTGAAAACCGGGATACTGGGCGTCGTACCGCTGGTCTTGACCATTATGCTCAATTTTGCCGTGATGGCGCTGTTGCATATCGGTCTCGATTCATTCACCGCAATGATCGCCAGCCTGACCATCGGATTGGGAGTCGATTACGCCGTCCACTTCACCAGCAGATTCCGGCGGGAATCGGAATCCACTCCGTCGATGTCCGTGGCGCTGCAACGGACCATGGAAACCACCGGCCGGGCTATCATGATCAATGCATTCGCCGTGGGCACCGGTTTCGTGGTGTTACTGCTTGCCGGCGGACAACACCTCCGGCGGTTCGGCGGGCTGACTTCCTTTACCATGATGACCGCTGCCGTGCTCACTCTGGTCGTGCTACCCTCGGTCTATCTGCTGGTCAGTCCGAAATCTCTGACCCCGCAGGCTTCCGACCAGCCGTCCGGGGAAGCACCACCTTTCCATCCCAAAGTATCGGAAGTGTGAACCTGAACTGTGCCACTGTCCTGTACTGATTGAAAAACCAAAAGGAGTCAGCAACATGAACAAGATATCGACCACGATACTTGCTCTTCTCAATTCTTTCTTCATTCTATCTGGTGTGGTGAAGGCACAAACGCCAACCGCAGCAGAAATCCTTACCCGGGCCGACAGCGTCGCCAACGCTCCCCGGGATATGCATGTCAGCGCCCGGATGCTCCTGACGGACGCCCGTGGAAATGAGCGTACCCGGGAAGTGGAAATCTACCAGCAGGGAACAAACAAACGGTTGGTACGATTTCTTGCTCCCGCCAACCAGAAAGGGATCGGCTTCCTGGCCCTGCCCGAGGACGTGAATTATCTCTATCTGCCGGCATTTCGGAACATCCGGCGTATCGCTCCTTCAATCCGGAACCAGAATTTTGCCGGAACCGACTTCAGCTATCAGGATCTGAGCTCTTCAACTTATGCGGAAGATTATGATCCCAAGCTGCTCCAAATCACTGACGAGTTTTATTTGCTAGAAATGACCCCGAATCCAGAAACCGAAACGGATTATGGGAAAGTGAAAGCCTGGATACGCAAGGACAATTACTATCCGGTCAAATTCGAATTCTATGATCGAACCGGAGCTCTCTGGAAGGTACTGCAACAAAACAATCTTGATTACCGGGGGCAGTACTGGATAGCCCGGGAAATGGTGATGCAGGATGTACAGAAAAAACATTCCACCAAAAATACATTGACGGAAATATCTCTGGATGATGGTCTGGGTAACGAGATCTTCACACCCCGTTTTCTCCGCCGGTTCCGGTAATATTCC
>DATFLS010000421.1:0-6406 GCA_035267465.1 bacterium | reverse complement strand
GGTGGGAGGCTTCAGGCAATCTGGGACCCTGGCCACTCCCCAGCTTTGTGGAACGAGGCCGAATCAGGTTCGCTTCCGCTGCGGCTCGCACGGCCGGCTCATAAGGCTTCACACCTCGGGTCACCCCTGGCTGCGCTGACTCGACTCCCTGGTCCACAGGCACTTGACATGGTAGACTCCTTTCAGTCTACAAGGGAGCCCAGACTTCGCCTGGCGCTCCAGATTAACACGAATTAAACAAATAATAAAATGAGTCTGCTCTAAAAAGTGTAGCGGAAATATTTTGTATTTAACATACTAGAAATATAATAGCTATTGTTATTTTTTTACATGATATCATGTTTATTATTTATTTTTTTGTATAATTTGTGATAATTCGTGTTCATTCGTGGTTTCTATATTGATCTCATAAAATCATAATCAAAGAATGAACATGACACTGATAATACGATACAATCCACAGGAGAATCGATGAGCTTAAAAAAACGCGGAGCGGGCATTCTGTTGCACATCACCTCGCTGCCTTCCAAATATGGTATCGGAGATCTGGGTCCGGCTGCCTATGAATTTGCCGATTTTCTCCATGCATCCAGGCAAACATACTGGCAGGTCCTGCCGGTCAATCCGACGTCTTCGCTGAGCGGGAACTCCCCGTATGCCAGCTCCTCTGCGTTCGCCGGGAGTCCATTGCTCATCAGTCCGGAAAAGTTGGCGGAAGATGATCTGCTGGAACCATCGGATCTTGATGAGTTGTCCGGACTGGACCATCACCGGGTGAAGTATGACGAGGTGATTTCTCAGCACAACCAGATGCGGCGCAACGCCTTTCACCGCTTTCAGTTCAGCGATCAGCATGAGTATGAAAGATTCTGCCGGGACCATGCTGACTGGCTGGATGACTATGCCCGTTTCGTCACCTTTAAATCCCACTTCGATGAACAAGCCTGGGCCGACTGGCCGGAGGAAATCCGGGACCGGCAGCCGGATGCGGTAGAGAATCTTGAAGAGGAGCTCCGGGACCAGATCATCTATCAAAAATTCGTCCAGTTTGTTTTCTTCAAACAATGGATGGATCTTAAAACCTACTGTCACGACCGGGGCATTCAACTGATTGGCGATATCCCCTACTACGTGCAGTTTGACAGTGCCGACGTGTGGACCAATCCGGATTTATTCAAGTTGAACCAGGAGAAGCGACCGGAGTCTGTGGCGGGAGTCCCCCCGGACTATTTTAGTGAAACCGGCCAGTTGTGGGGCAACCCGGTGTTCGATTGGGACACCATGCAATCGAACCGGTATGCCTGGTGGATACGACGCATCCGGCATAACTTCCGGCTCACCGACCTGATCCGCATCGATCATTTCCGGGGATTCCTCGCCTATTGGGAGGTACCGGCTTCTCATACTACGGCTGAACACGGATCCTGGGTGGAAGCTCCCTCCAGGGATTTTTTCAATGTGATCCTCAGTTATTATCCCAATCTACCCGTTATCGCCGAGGACCTGGGTGTCATCACTCCGGAAGTCCGGGAATTAATCGCTGATCTGGATTTACCAGGCATGAAGATTCTGCAGTTCGGATTTGATGAGCATTTACCTGAAAATCCCTACGCTCCGCACAGACACGTCCGGAATTGTGTCCTCTATACCGGCACCCATGATAACAACACAATGTGCGGCTGGTATGAGGAAGAAGCCGATGACGCCACCAGACAGCGGATATCAGATTATCTGGGCAAACAGATCCTGGCTGATGAAATTCACCGGGACTTCGTGAAAATGGCCATGCGCTCCGTGGCGAACACGATCATTATCCCCATGCAGGATCTCCTGGGGCTGGGCGGTGATTGCCGCATGAACCGTCCTGCCACCGGTGAAGGCAACTGGGAGTGGCGGCTGCTGCCGGAACAGATCAATGACGCACTGCAAAATGATCTGCTGCATCTGACCGGATTATACGGAAGGGATTAGTAGTTCAATATATTAAAAATTCAATAATTCAAAAATACAAAAAGCCCCACGCATTTCCCTAACCCTTCAAGGTTTATAGGGTATACAGGATTAAGGTGTATGGCAAACAGAGTAAATACGCTATGCGCTCTGCTCTCTTGTGCACTTCACTCTGTGGCCCAGATGAATAACGCCTGATATTGAACTACTATAGCAGGCAGAGAACGGGCAAACCTGGCCGTTATAATCAACCCTTCCGGGACTGAGTGTTCGCTTGGTACCACGCATGTTATACTCCGATTTGGGTTTCTATCGCTCGCTAATGCATTCCCCACAAGGGCTGGAACAAGTGCGGACTTGTCTCCGATCAAGTAAGGACTTGTTATCGACAAGTACGGACTTGTTGCAACCCTCGTACTGACTGGGCTCTGGAGGTATATTTTTCAAAATTTTTTTGGCTATCAAGATTGCTCAGTTTGCGGGGAAGACATCTGGCGTGAATAGTCCCATGTGGTGAAGGAACTGAGCGAGGAGTTGGTGTGGGGAGACAACAACCTCACCCTCATCCCTCTCCTTCGTAAGGAGGGAGATGCTCGCCCCGTTCCCAGCCCGGGCCAGGCACTTGAGTTCCTGGAACATTTAGCCTTTCCAGGTCTGGCCCTTCCCATCCTCCCGTGCTATTGGCAATTCACCACCGACGATTGACAGTTGATAATTGACCCCGGAGGTTTTTCTTCCGCCCAACTCCAGTACAGACTCCTCCTACCTGTCACATTGCTCCATAGTCGCCCAACGCTTGCTTTTCACTTCTCACTTTTCACTTTTCACCTCTCACGGTCTTTCTATCCGTCCCATAGGGATCCCTCCGGGATGTGCTATCCGGGCAGGGAGCCGGATTGAATCCCCAACCCGCTTCACCGTAAACTTGATCCTAACCGGAACTCGCTGGATAGGCTCTTCCCCATTTCTCCGAAAAGTAGGAAGTTCATCTGCCCACTCGCCGTACCCGGTCTGTTCTGCCATGGGAACAAGGGTGACGGATGCCCTGCGGCCATTAATCCAGGCCGGCAGCTGCACATGGTTTTCGGGATAACGAAAATGGTCGCTCTGAACTTCCGGGCGGGCATCAACGGCCGCTTCCGGGGTTAAATACAAAGTATCCGGAAGGGCGTCATTATAATGAAGATCCGAGGCAAGCAACATGGGTCCTCTATGGATTGTTGCGGAGGTGAAAACATCATAGAACCGTTCGTCATCAGATAATGTATTCCCCCGGCCATCCTCGACTCGCAGCTCTATGGGCAACCGGAGTGACACCTGATCACCCGGCTTCCAGACTCGCCTGACTACAGCGTAGCCCCGCGTCATCTCCGGTTCGATCTCGTCTCCATTCACCTGCACCTGATACGTACTTTGTGCCCATTCCGGCACCCGCAGCCGGAGGACAAATTCGGTTTGGTGTTCCGGAAAAACTGTTATCGATATGTTTCCTTCCGCCGGATAGTCGGTATGCATTCGGATTTCCACTGGTACGCCGGCGGCGGTGACCTTTGATTCAAGCGGTGCATACAAGTTTACCCAGAGATGCTTGGCAGCACCAGCGGCACTGAACTTCAGGAGCGCGGCATGCGCAAACATCCCATGCATAGTGCAGCACCACCAGGATTCCGAATAAGGCGCCTCGTAACCTCTGGCATTCATCACCGAGTGACCGAACGCCCCGTTGTGCGTCTGATGAAAATTCAGCGCATTCCACCAGATATTCTCGGCTTCATCCATATATCTCCCTTCTCCGGTCACCGCCCACATATGCAGGTTCAGCCGGAGCCAGTCCGTCACCGAGCATCCCTCGGTCCGCCGGTTCACCGGGAAATACTCACAGGTGCCGCCATCCGGCTGATCCACCTGGGCTTTGATATCCTGCCAGTAAATGTCGGTCAACAGGTTGCGGTCGCGTTCAACTCCCGTGTGCAGGTATAATTTGGCAATTCCGACCAAGGTGTTCATATAGGAATGCGAGTGATAGACTCCGAATTCGGGAAGCAATGGAACAACGGTCCGGGCAGCCTCCAGATATTTTTCCTCCCCGCTAATTTCATATAGGAGCACGAGGCCCTCCATCACACTGGTATAGTGGGTCTTGATGAATTGGCTCCTGAAATCGGTTGGATCCCGGTTTTCATCCCAGGGATTACCTTGGTGCGCTGTCGTCCAGCCCGGAATGCCGGCGGCGAGATAATCTCCCAGTTTTTTCGCTGCCTGCAGAAACCGGTCATCATGTGAGAGCCGGTAATATTCTACCAAACCAACCAGTAAGCGTCCGTGGCCAAAAATCTGTCGTCCCCAGTAGTCCCAGCCTTCCGGTTGCTGGTTTACTCCGAAATACCCCTCCGGAGTCTGATAACTCAGGATCTGTTCGGCCAGAGAATCCAGTTTGGCCGGCCGCTGCCCCGTCAGCCGGGACAGATAACTCCACGCTCCCAGTGTCCGTCCGGAGACATCCCCTTCATATTCTTCAAAGCGCCGCTGGTAATCCTCCCTGCGGGCAATATCTTCGGTGACCAGCCGGAGACTGAACGGATGTCCCGCCAGACGCCGCTCGGTGAGCTGCATGCGATCCGCCAGGTCTCCCGCGACCTTTACCTGAGTCGGAAAATTGTACGGATTTTCCTGCCTAACCTGTTGCTGATTGCAGGAATTGAGAGATAATAATACATAACTCAGAAAAAAAGAAAGGAGCACCAAGTGTTTGTCCATGGATAAATACTCCACCATTTTATTTGCTTGTGAGACTTACGTAGTCATTTCTAAACAAGCAACCAGAGAATCATGCAACTGAAGCCGCCTGCCAGAGATGTCTCCCCTTTTACCTCGTCAAAAATATGATCCCACGGCTCTGAGGAATCTTGTGCGGATTCCGGGTACTTCCTCGTGTTGTTACACCTGATGCACAGATGAACCAAGAAGGGTGGTCGTTATATTCTCTGATGTGGGCTCCTTATTCCCAACGAATAAATCTCCCGGTCAGAAACATCCCGCAAAACATGCCGCCGCCAAAGAGTGCTTACCGTTTCAGCAGCACCTCTCCCTCATAATGCTTCACCTCATCATACCAGGCTTTGCCGACCGGCACGTCGTTTTGCAGACAGTAGTAATCCCACACAGCGCCGAAGGGTAACGTTTTCACCTCTTCCATCATCGCCAAACGTGAGGTATAATCACTGTTAGCCTCGAACTTCTGCAGCATTTCACGCGGTTCCAGGAGTGCATTCAGCAGCGCCTTTAATGTCGCACGGGTTCCGATCACCCAGGCGGCGACCCGGTTGATACTGGCATCGAAGAAATCCAGGCCGATGTGCGCCCGGCGCAGATAATCACCACGGACCAGTTCACCGGCTATCTCCCGGACGTCATCATTGTATAGGACCACATGGTCACTGTCCCACCGCACACCCCGGCTGATATGGAACATCAGCTCTTCGATATATGTGAACAGCGATGTGATTTTATCGGCGACATTCTCCGTGGGATGGAAGTGCCCGGTATCCACACAATACAATGTGTTCTGTTCGATAGCGTACCCCACATAAAAATCATGGGAACCCACCACATAACTCTCCGAACCGATTCCGAACAGCTTGCTTTCCACCGAATCCAGCAAATTATCCGGGTCGAATTCGATAGCAAATATTTCATCCAGCGACTGCTTTAGCCTCATCCGCGGAGTTTTCCGATCGGCCGGAATATCTTTGAATCCATCCGGTATCCAGATGTTATTCACACAGGCGGAGCCCAGCTCCCGACCGATATGATCTCCGATTCTCCGGCAGGCAATTCCATGATTCACCCAGTATTTCCGAATACTCTCATCATAGCTTGCCAGAGTAAACCCATCTCTGGCCCTGGGATGAGCAAAAAAAGTCGGGTTAAAATCCATGCCGATTCCCAATGCCTTCGCCCAGTCGATCCACCCGCGGAAATGCTCAGGTGCGAGTTCATCTCTGCCCACCTGTTTTCCGTTGGTTTCCGCATAGATGGCATGGAGGCTGATCCGGTGGGTTCCGGGTATCAAACTATGGGCCTTTTCGAAATCAGCCCGGAGCTCTCCCGGAGTGCGGGCACGACCCGGGTAATTTCCAGTGGCCTGAATCCCGGCGCCCTCCAGACTGGAATCGCCCTCGAACCCCACCACGTCATCTCCCTGCCAGCAATGAATAGATAATGCGATTTCACGTAAAGCGGTCAGCGCCCGATCGGTATCGACGCCATATTCTCCATATTTTTCCTGTGCCTCTGAGTAGGCCTGTTCAGTGCGATTGACTGCCGTCATTAAAAATTCTCCCTTCTGCCTCGTAACTTGCTGATAATAATTCCAGTGAAAGTTTCTTTAAACTCATTTATATGCAAATATATCGTCCCTGCGCGTCCCCATATTCATGGTTCGGACAACTGCCCT
>DATFLS010000420.1:0-2058 GCA_035267465.1 bacterium | reverse complement strand
AATCCGAGAGCAGGACCCGCGCACCGGATCGGTTCAGCAGGGTGGCCGCGGCAATTCCGCTGCGCTGGGCGCCCAGTACCGTGACCCGGCGCCGGTTGAGCGACTCTATGCGTTCCTGTGAAGCCATGCGTCCTATCTGATCTTGAAGGTGGTTAACGAGAGTAATGCCAGTAAAATGCCAATAATCCAGAAGCGCACCACCACCTGATTTTCCTTCCATCCCTTGAGTTCATAATGGTGATGGAGCGGCGCCATGTTGAACACCCGTTTGCCCACTCCGGTCCGTTTTCTGGTCCACCGGAAATACGAAGTCTGGATGATCACCGAGAGCGCTTCGGCAACGAACACGCCGCCGATGATGATCAGCAGCAGTTCCTTCCGGACCAGAACCGCCACCGTGCCCAGGGCAGCGCCTGCAGAGAGCGCACCGGTATCTCCCATAAACACCATGGCCGGATTGGCATTGAACCACAGAAATCCGAGCAGAGCGCCAATTAGTGCGGCGCAGTAGATGGTCACTTCCCCGATCCCCGGGAGGTAGATAATGTTGAGATAATCACTGAAATCCACCCGGCCGGAGATATAGGTGATCGCGGCAAACGTGAGAATACTGATCGCGAGCAGACCGGCCGCGAGCCCATCCAGCCCGTCGGTCAGATTCACCGCATTCGAAGTCCCGGTAATGACTAACATCACCACCGGTATATAGAAAATGCCAAAGTCGATTTCATAGTTCTTGAAAAAAGGGACCGTACTCACCGAACGAAACTCGGCAAATGCCGGCTCGGAATAAATCCACGTTCCGATCAGGATTCCGAGACTTATCTGTCCCAGCAGCTTATAATGAGCAATCAGTCCCCGGGGGAGTTTTTTCACTACCTTCAGATAATCGTCCAGAAAGCCGATGAGTCCCATCCAGACGGTGGCGACAAACAGCATGATCATGTATAAATTTTTTAAATTTGCGAAGAGCAGTGTGGGGAGCAGCGTGGCCACAAGGATGATCAATCCGCCCATGGTGGGAGTGCCGTGCTTGGCAAAATGAGTTTTGGGACCATCGGTGCGAATTTCTTCCCCGATATTATACTCTTTGAGTTTTCGAATCACAAAGGGGCCGAAGATAAACGCAATAATCAGGGCAGAGATAGCGGCCGCCCCGGCACGAAAGGTGATATACTGAAAGATGTTCAGTCCGGAGATATAATCCCGCAGAGGATAAAGTAAATGATACAGCACTACAGATTCTCCAGTATCTTCTCTAATTGCATTCCATGGGATCCCTTGATCAGGAGCGTATCGTTGTTCCCGAGTATCTCCGGGAGCGCCCCGATGCATTCGGCCACGTCTTTGAATTGATAAGTTTGATCCACCTGTCGATTCTCCGCTTCGTCGGCGATCAGCCGGGCCAGCGTTCCCACCCCGATGACCACATCAACACCTCTGGAGGCGGCATAAGCGCCGATATCCCGGTGTTTCTGATCCCGGGAGCTGTTTAATTCCAGCATATCCCCGAGGATCGCTATCTTGCGTCGATCCGGTGGCGCCGATGCCAGAATATCGAGCGCCGCTTTCATGGACTGCGGATTGGCATTGTAGGAATCGTCAATGATTGTTTTGCCATTCCGTTCGAGGATGCGTGCGCGTCCCGGCATGGCGCGGAAGGATTCCAGCCGCTCCCGGATTTCCGACGGAGATACCCCGAAAGTCAAACCGACGGCAGCGGCCGCCAGGGCATTGGTGCCCTGAAACGCGCCTGATACCTGTAACTGTGCGGTTCCGACCCCATCGATTGCCAGCCGGACCCGGCTGTACTCATCCATGGAATGAATGGAAGCGGTGATGTCCGCCGTGACGTCTATTCCATACGAAACAACCCGCCCGGTAGGGGGTGAAAAATTCCTGATATAGTCATCGTTCATGTTGAGGAAGGTGATCCCGTCGGCCGGGAGTGAGCGATATAAGTCGAATTTGGTCTCCGCTATCTGATCCAGCGAATGAAAGAACCGGGAATGGACTTCCGTGATAGTGGTAACGAGACCGGCCGTGGGGCGTGAGATC
>DATFLS010000419.1:0-4225 GCA_035267465.1 bacterium | reverse complement strand
ATCGGCAAAAAACTGAAGTGTTCCAGTTATTGCTAAATTTACACTAAATTCTTTACGAGCCTCTTCCGCACTGGTGATGTTTTTTTCAGATACTTCACTCGACGGGACGACCCAGAATGAATCTCTATATTGTCCTAGTTGTGTCAGCCTGCTGTTCACCAACTCCGTGAGGCCGGCACAGAGTGCCTGAAGGTTTGCATCATCTCCCATGAATTTGAAAGCAAGTATCGCCAGCTGCTTTTCCTGTGGTAAAGCAGAGGCGCCTTTTTCAGTCAGAATGGTCTCCCGAATATACCAAGAGAAAACTATCAGCAGGATGAATGCGACGACACTTCCAATGAGATAAAGTACACTTTTCCTGTTGAAGACAAACACTTGCGAGATCTTATCCGGTACGGTATAGGTCTCGTCAATAGAAGGTGCATCTAACTTCTCAAGACATTCCAGGTCTTCACAGATTGCATCAAATGTCGCATACCTGTGTTCGGCATCTTTTTGAAGGGACTTGTCGATTATTTTCTGAATTGATTGAGGTATATCAGTAACCTTTGCACTCACCGGTTCCGGAGTTTTATTCAGGATATGATAGATGGTCGCCTGTTCATATTCATGCAGAAAGGGATTTACACCGGTGAGCATTTCATAGAGAACAAGGCCGAAGGACCAAATATCTGTTCTCAGATCAAGCGGTTCTCCCAGGATCTGTTCCGGTGCCATATAAGCGGGTGTCCCGAGCGGAGTGCCTGTCCTGGTCAGCCTGGTGCCATCTGCCAGTTTGGCCAGCCCGAAATCCAGGATCTTGACTAGCCCCTGCTTAGTTATTAAAATATTTGCCGGTTTGATATCCCGGTGAATGATGCCAGCCCGGTGTGCTTCCGACAACCCTGTGGCAATTTGACGGGCAATATCCAGGGCTTCATCAAACTCGATTGGGCCCTCCTGCAGTTTTTCTTCCAGTGTCTGACCGTCATAAGAAGCCATGCAGATAAACACCCGGCCATCTGCAGTTTCGTCGATGTCATGAATGTTACAGATGTTGGGGTGATCCAGGGCAGATGCTGCCTGCGCTTCTCTGAAAAAGCGTTGTTTCGCCCGGTCATCCTTCAACAACTCCGCAGGGAGAAACTTTAGTGCCACCTGCCGGTGGAGGCGGATGTCTTCAGCTTTATATATCTCTCCCATCCCCCCCTTTCCAATAGGTTCAAGGATTTCATAGTGTGAGATGTGTTGACCGATAAGCATGATTCTCTGTTATGCTGCCATCATAGAGTATGGATGTGTTTCCAGATTGAAGAAATCGAAAAGCCATCCCCGATCCCTACGTCATCCATCTATACAGATCTCTTAAGAATCAAAAGGACCACATATAGTAATACAACTCAGACTAAAGCTGTGAAATCAGCCAGACCAACATTCATTCATTGTACGGGAGAACGCCTGATCAGGAAGTACACTACAACAAACCGCAACCAGTTGCCAGTAAGAAGATTAAATAATAAATGATTTTAATTCAAGAGAAAAATAATAGAAACAAAGTCCGGAAACAGCCGAAGTTATCTGTTCTTCTCTATAAACAGTTGTTATCATAAAGAGCCTGTCCCAATTTGATATCTCCAGGTACGTTCACGGATCCCACCGAGGCACAATCGAACCTCAAATCTATGGGAAACCAGGTTTCGAATGCGGATTCATCAAAACCCTGTTTTCCGATTACATTGCTCTCAGAACTTAGTATCGCACTCTTTTATTATGACGGATTCTCCCGGGAATTCCGTTGGTTCTCGTGAACGACTCTTTCACCACCAGTTCCCTTCCCATAAAGACTTTCCGATTGAGACCACTGATGGCGCTCTCTGATTCCACGATCCCTGACATGACAATAAACCCATAACCATTATGCCTCCCGGTCATCCGATCTTTCGGTAACCGGACAGACATCACCTGGCCATGCTGCTCGAATAACTGTCGCACGTCTTCTTCTGTGACAGCCGGGGCAAGATTGCTCACATATATGTTCACTTCGAACCTCCTTCTATTCTACCATACCGTACATATTCCATGATGTTTTAAACGTGCGTGGTCGAAGCCACCAGAGGACTCAGC
The DNA here is from genome assembly GCA_035267465.1 of bacterium. GTDB lineage: Bacteria > Fidelibacterota > JAANXI01 > JAANXI01 > JAANXI01 > DATFLS01. The sequence continues at coordinate 2,122 of DATFLS010000419.1, read as the reverse complement.
ATTTTTTGACGGTACAACTTCAATAATACTTACTTTACACCACTGGTTATTCCACACAAATGGGATTGCCAGATATACCCCCTTGAACGGGAAGTGTTTTAAAGTACAATACCCTTGCTCCAATCGCAATAGCATTTACAACGTCATGTGGAAAGACACCTGTCAGCAGCAAACCGATACACTCATCATACCCGAGTATCATATGAGAGATGTTGCTCTTGAAGTGAACGCTGATGCTGTGTAGAACGCCGGACATCGACCTTAAAGTATCAGTGCACCGTTATGCACTTCGGATCAAGTGAACATACAGGAGGTGTCGCCAGGCAAAATCCGGACCTCGCATCACATACTTTCTCATTCACAAATCGCCGGCAAAGAAAACATTACAGCCATACGCCTCACAAGATTCATCACCCCTGGTGGCGAGTACACCAGGTCCCGCTGCAATCTATTTAAAAAACGAATCTATCAACTCTTTAGTTTTGGGACCAACATCACCACGCAGAGATTGTAAACGCTCAGTCACCCGCTTTTTTTCAGATTCCGACAGCTGGGGATACGCGCCCTTGATCACAAAAAGAGAAAGATAGATCCCCTCCTCACTGGTATCTGATCCGCTTGCCATATTCAATGCCGGTTGCACGATTCTGGGATCGCCCAGGTCATAGAGGAATTCTCCGGCATACACTCGTATTGTACGGTCCGGATCATTCAGCGTCTCCAGAATCAGTTGGAGGTCATCAGCCGACAGACTGTCCGATACCTGCGGAGCCAGGTTTTTATTCCCTCGCAACATTTTGGTCAGAGAAACCAACACGCCGAGTTTCACACGGTATATATCCCCAGATGCGCGCCACTCCGTCATCATCTCAGTCACTGCCGATGGTCCGGCGGCGGCCAGTTTCTCCCGTGCATCCCGCCGGATATCATGCGATCCGGAGCGCAGGTCAGACATCGATTTGTTGACATCGGCCGGGGTGTCCTGGGCAAATGCCTGATTCAGAAAGAAGGAGCCTGTCCGCCAGGGTGTCGACTTCGCAGGCAGTTCAGCCTGAAAGTTTTCCAATGATAATCCCAGCCGGGCCATGGTATCACCGGAGATTGTTTCCACGAGTACTTCTTGCTCCTGATCGTATCGCCATTCCATTCGCCTCCCGGATCCCAGGTAGGATTCTATATATTTCGTGTTGATCCCTTCAAATGGGATTTCCTTCTCCCCTCGTCCTTCGGCATCCGGTGGAAAATATATATAGACATCAAAAACCGGCCGGCGGAGTTCTCCCTGATCCACCACGAAATCGTAGCTGCGTTCCCGCATGGCGCCAAGGTAGTTGTCATCTCCACGCACATCTATCTGTGCCCCCCGGATATCGCCGGTGATGGCGCCAAAGGTCGCCTGGGAGGCTGTCAAATTAACGATTACGTACAAAAGCACAATGGTGATAGCAGCAACTCCTGTGATAGTGATCCCCTTATATTTTATGGTGGCGGTCGACCCGAATGCCCCAAACAGTATCCCGATGCCCGTACATAAAATAAGACGTGCTTCATTCGTGCCGACGCCACGCCACATCAGGGCAGCCGTTCCCGCAAACATCACCAGAATGCCCACGATGATCCCGCCCCAGAAAAATCGATCTAACCGCTTTGTATCATCATCCATGCTTATTCTCCTCTGCAATTGAGAGTGCAATTTTTATTTCTTTACTGTCATGATTCCACAGCTCACTGGTGAGAAACGGTCCTGATTTTTTGCGTACCTGATCGGTCGGCGACTCACGAGTTCGGAACCGATATCTCCCGGAGTAGGCTTTCTCGAGTCACTCAAAATACCCAACCGGTGGTAAGAAATTATACGCGCACACGAACTCCCGCCCGACAACTCTCAAAAATCCGGGATACCTCGATCCGGTGAATAACCGTAGTCCCCAACCTCAAAAGTAATGCGCCACCTTAAGTTCCCCGCAACTTCGTTACCTACTGGCCTGAAAGTGAATTGTGAAATACCTGTATTCCTTGATTTTTCTTTAGTTACGATTCAGTTCTAATGGAAATATTCAGAAAAACTGGAACAGAGTCAACTCTCATTTGCAGGATAATTATTCTGTGAAAGTATTAGAAA
>DATFLS010000418.1:0-9063 GCA_035267465.1 bacterium | reverse complement strand
GATCTCACGGATATGCATATCGATAATTTCCTGGAATCGGTCCGGGAGAATGTGGAGCCCCACTCGCCAATCGAAGAAGGGCATAAGAGTGTGTTGTTGTGTCACCTGGCGAATATTTCGCAGGCGCTCCAGCGGCAGCTGGAAATTGATCCCCACACCGGTCGAATCCGCGACGATGACGAGGCGATGAAAATGTGGAGTCGTGAATACGAAATCGGCTGGATGCCGACCCTATGATATATCATCGAGATGGAGAGACAGGCGATTTGCGCTGTCAGGTTCCCCTGAGAATTGATACGGTGAAGTCGCCTGTCTTGCAAGAAAATGAATAAGGTATCGGAGGACGTAGTGAGTAGATCGAATTCTATGGGAGTTGGTATTGCAGGAGCAGGATCTGTGGCAGATATCCATGCGGAAGCGCTCCATCAACTGGAGAGCACGAAACTAGTGGCAGTCTACAGCAGGAATGCGGAGAATGCGAAGCGGCTGGCATCAAAATTTGGAGCAGAGTTTACAACGGACTGGGATGAATTCCTGGCCAATCCGGAGATCAAACTGGTGTCGGTGTGCACCCCCAGCGGGGCCCATCTGGAATACGGAGCTCCGGCGGCAGCGGCGGGGAAACACGTGGTGGTCGAGAAACCGATTGAGGTGACTCTGGAGAAGGCCCGGGAATTAATCGATACCTGCCTGCACTATAAAGTCCATCTGTCCGTAATTTTCCAGAATCGGTTTATCCCGGATGTACAGCAAATGAAACGGGTGATCAGTGAAGGCGGGATTGGAAAAATTCATCTGGCCGATGCCTATATCAAATGGTTCCGGGATCAGGAGTACTATGATACCGGCGGCTGGCGGGGGAGCCTGGCGCTGGACGGAGGTGGAGCCCTCATCAATCAGTCTGTCCATACCATTGATCTGTTGCAGTGGATGGTGGGTGAGGTGGAAGAAATCTACGGATACACCGGGACGTTCACTCATGAACGGATAGAAGGGGAGGACACCGGGATTGCGCTCCTGCGATTTCACAACGGGAGTATCGGGGTGATCGAAGGCGCCACGTCTGTGTTTCCGGCCCAGGAGCGCAGGCTCGAAATCCACGGGGACCAGGGAACCGCCGTGCTGCAAGGCAACAAGTTCACTCTGTTAACCGGAAAGCCCGCAGATCAGGAGGAGCAGAAGGAAGAAGAGGGGGTTGGCGCGGCGAGTCCTTTCGCGGGATTTTCGGTGGAACCGCACAAAAATCAGTTCGCTGATATTGTAGAAGCTATTCAATCAGGCGGGGATTCTTCCGTCTCCGGTGAGGAAGCGTTGAAATCCCTTGGGATTGTGCTGGGTATTTACGAATCCTCATCTACACATAAACCGGTTCAGTTACAGGAGTTCATGTACCAGAAAATTCGGTAATCACTGCTGAGTAATGTGGAGCCGGCGAAATGATCTCCCATGAGATGTGGTTGGGTGTTTACAGATCACCTTACCGCAAGCGAGCCGGTCCGTATTGGTTCAGCGAACCGGACAATAGATTCCTTTTTCATCTATATGAAATCAACACCTTTTGGAAATACTGTCAGTAATCATGTGTGCGTAGAGGCAGAGGAGTGGTATGGCGTGTGAACAGCTTATGCCTGTGGATCAGGCTGTAACCCTTATAAATCCTGGCGATACAGTGGTGATCACCGGATCCGGTGGCGGGGTCATGGATGCGGATTTTACCTATCAGGCTTTGGAGGCGAGATTTCTGGAGACGGGACAACCTTCGGATCTCACCCTGGTTCATGTGACCGGCATCGGTGACGGGAAGGGGACAGGTGTCACCCGGCTTGCGCATGAAGGATTGGTGAAGCGGGTGATCGGAGGCCATTGGGGTTGGTCAACCCAGATGATTCAGCTGGCGCTGGACGATAAAATCGAAGCATACAATTTGCCCCAGGGGATTCTCTCTCTGTTAACCAGAGAAATTGCCGCCGGGCGGGCAGGAGTCCTTACGAAGCTGGGAATGCAGACCTTTATCGATCCGCGGCTGGAAGGAGGAAAGCTCAACAAAAAGACCACCGAGGATTTGGTGGAACTGGTCACGCTAAAGGGGGAGGATCTGCTCTTTTACAAATCGTTCCCGGTCGATGTGGCCATTATCCGCGGCACCACGGCCGACGAGGATGGCAATATCGGGGTTGAACAGGAACCTGTGGATCTCGATATACTTTCTTCGGCCCAGGCCGCTTATAATAGTGGTGGAGCGGTGATTGCCCAGGTGAAGCGGCTGGCCCGCCGGCAAACCCTGCATCCCAGAATGGTGAAGGTCCCCGGATTCATGGTGGACGCCGTCGTGGCACATCCGGAACAATGGCAGACCGTCGAGGGCGAATACAACCCGGCGTTCTCCGGGGAAATACGTATTCCCATGGAGGAAATCCGGCCGCTGGAATTCGATATCCGCAAAATCGTAGCCCGCCGTGCTGCCCGGGAACTGAAGCCGGATGCCGTGGTCAACCTGGGATTCGGAATCGCTGACGGGGTGGCAAATATCGCGGCAGAGGAAAATCTGATTGAGCAGATTGTGTTCACTATTGAGCAGGGGATCATCGGTGGGATACCGGCGAAAGGTGTCATTTTCGGCGCCGGTTATAATCCGGACCTGATAATCAATGCTCCCAGCCAGTTTGATTTTTATCACGGCGGCGGGCTGGATCTCACCTTCCTGGGCTTAGCGCAGGCCGATCAGTACGGAAATGTGAACGTCAGTAAATTCGGTAACCAGCTTCCGGGATGTGGCGGGTTTATTGATATTTCCCAGAATGCCAAAGAAGTGGTTTTTTGTGCCACCTTCACAGCCGGGGGATTGGATATCGATATCCGAGATGGTCGGCTCCGCATTCTCCGGGAGGGAAAGATAAAGAAATTTGTCAGCGAAGTTGAGCAAATCACGTTCAGCGGCGAGTATGCACAAGCCCGGAAACAGCGGGCACTCTATGTCACAGAACGGGCAGTATTCCGTCTGCAGCCGGAGGGGATGGAGCTGATTGAGATCGCGCCGGGCGTCGACCTAAAAGACGACGTTCTGGCGCACATGGATTTTCGTCCCAGAATCGCGGATCCGTTGCCGAGAATGGACCCGAGGATTTTTCAACCTGAAAAGATGCAGTTATCTCTGGAATGAGGTGACCTATGAGTGAACACGAAACGGTGATTGTCCGGGAATCACCGGCAAAGTATATTACCACGCTCAGAATCAACCGGCCGGATGCACAGAATGCCTTCAATTTCGAGTTGTTGGACTCGCTGGAAACCCACCTGTTGGATCTGCAATCTTCAAACATCCGGGCGCTGATTCTCACAGGAACCGGCGGGGTTTTCTGTTCCGGAGCGGATCTCAAGTTAATTGCTGATTTCTCGCCGGCCGAAGCCAGGGCATTTTCTCTGCGGGGCCATGAGGTGTTGCAGCTCATCGAACGATTTCCGGCGCCGGTGATCGCCGCTGTGAATGGGTATGCGCTGGGCGGGGGATGTGAGCTGGCCTGTGCGTGTGACCTGCGGTATACAGGTGAATCGGCGAAATGGGGGCAGCCTGAAGCGAAAGTCGGTATGATTACAGGCTGGGGCGGAACATTCCGGCTTCCCCGTATTATCGGAGTGGCCCGAGCGAAAGAGTTAATCTTCACTGCAAAGATGATTGATGCCCGGGTAGCCAGGGAAATAGGCCTGGTCAACGAGGTTTTCCCGGATGAGGAATTGCGAAACAAGACAGAAGAGATCGCCGGGAAAATTGCCCGGAATGCCCCGATTGCTAATCAGCTCAGCAAGCGTATGCTGAATCGCTACTGGGGTGACACCGAGGCGCTGCGAACCGAAGAAAGCCTGGCGTTATCCTTCTGCGTGACGACGGAGGATCAATCAGAAGGAGTCAATGCCTTCCTGGAGAAGCGGTCTCCGGAGTTTCGGAATCACTAATCCGGGAGCCGGAGTGGAAGAGGAATTTGGAGAGAAACGGTTATAAGAAACCACGAATTATCCCGGAGGGAGGCCTTTGGCCCACAAATTATCAGGAATGATTACATAAATAAATACGGCTATTAAATTAGCTCAGGAAAGCAATAGTTTCGACGCTCAATCTGCATCGTAGAGCCGTTTCCCCGATTGGATCGGGATCTTCGACATGAAACGGCTGTACAAAACATGAAGGGTGGCGCAACGCACGGAAAGCACTCCTTTCGGCTTCTTTGCCTTCAATATTCCTGAACAGATGTAATCGTCATATAAATAAACGAATAACGTAGGACATCTTCTTAAGAATTTAACCCAGAACCTGATGATATTAACTCCGGAGAATTACATTATCCTCCTTGAACCGAACTCTGCTACACATGCAGCGAAATGAGATGATATGAAGCGAGTTGCGCTTATCACAGGTGGCAGGCGCGGTATAGGATATGGAGTCGCGCAGGCACTTGCGGAAGCCGGTGTGAACCTGGTAATAAATGATATAGCTCCCGAAGCCGAAGTCCGTGGGTCGATCGAACAACTGGCCGGCGAGGGTGTGGACGTGCTGTACTCACGGGCGGACATCTCCAGCTCCGCGGATCGGGATCGGCTGCTCAGCGAGGCGTTTACGAAATTCGATACCATTCACATTCTGGTGAACAATGCCGGGGTGGCCCCGGAGGAACGCATGGATATTCTTTCCGCTACAGAACGCAGTTTCGAGCGGGTCATGCGTATCAATTTGCAGGGCCCGTATTTTCTGACCCAGTCGATTGCTAATCATATGATTCGCCAGAAGGGTAACTCTTCGGAAGAGTTTTTCTGTATTGTAAATATAGCGTCCAGCAATTCGCAGGCGGCTTCCATTGATCGTGGAGAATACTGCATCTCGAAGGCAGGAGTGAGTATGGCATCCAAATTATGGGCTGCCCGGCTGGGCGAGTATGACATTCCGGTGTATGAAATTCGTCCGGGGATCATTAAAACGGATATGACCAGCGGGGTCACTCAAAAGTACGACCGGATGATCGAGGAGGGTCTGCTTCTTCAGCCCAGATGGGGATTGCCCGGGGATGTCGGACGAGTGGTTCGCTCCCTGGCGCGGGGAGAATTTGTCTATTCCACCGGCCAGGTTTTTTACATCGATGGCGGGCAGCTTATTCAAAGGTTATAGCGGTGCAGTATGAGTCGGCGAACTGCAGCCTGTGTCCAAAAAAGATTGGGTTCAGGAAATTGGAGAACGCAGTGTTTGATCCCGTGATTCATTGTTAATTTAATGAATAGTGGCGGATTAGCTATGTTTGTCAGAAAATAATAGGATGTATTTTATGGTCTCTCGAATTTCTCAGAGATTATATAAATAATAAACAAATCTTTACTCTTTTTTGCGCAATCTCTATTTTATGCACTAATAAAAATTCCAAAAAGTAGTACTAAGCAGAAGGTGCAATTTTAGAGCAAACGCACATGTAAGGTTGATGCTGCTATTGAAGTACCAGCTGGATACAACGTGAGCAACTTATTTGTAAGGAGATGCACATGGGATTTCTGGATGAAAATTACTTATTAGAATCCGAAGCCGCCCGGGAGCTCTATTCGCTGGTGAAGGATCTGCCCATTCTGGATGCCCACAATCATGCCGACATCCAGGAGATCGTGAAGAACCAGCCCTGGTCTGATATCTGGATCGTTGAGGGGGCTACGGATCATTACGTGTGGGAAGTGTTGCGGAAGCGAGGTATCCCGGAAGAGAAAATCACCGGCACTGCCAGTAACAAAGAAAAATGGGATGCTATGGCTTCAGTGTTTCCGGAACTGATCGGAAATCCCACCTATGAATGGATTCATCTCGATTTGCGCAGACGCTTTGGCATTCAGGACCCTATTTCCTCGGAGACCGCTGATACAATCTGGGAGCAAACCCGGGATCAGCTGAACAAGCCGGAGAGGCGTCCGCAATCGGTGCTGAAGGATATGAAAGTTGAGATTATGTGTACCACCGATAATCCCACTGTGCAGCTCCCCTATCACGAACAGGCCAGGACGGAAGTGAAAAACACCAAAATATTTCCCACCTGGCGACCGGATAAATTGATGAACGTGGACAAGGATTCGTGGAGAGAAACCGTTGAGAACCTGGGAGAAGATACCAATACTGGGGTATCCACATTATCCGGCGTGCTGGCGGCATTACAGAAAACTCATGACTATTTTGAAGAGATAGGTTGTGTTGCCAGCGATCATGGCCTCCGGCAGCCATATGCTCACTATGTTCCCACCGGACGTGCTGAACAACTGCATAAGAAGGCCTTTAAAGGGAAAGATCTCACCGAAGAAGAGATTCGGGATTATAAAGCATTTATGTTGGTACAGTTCGCAAAAATGAACCAGCAAACCGACTGGGTCACCCAATTACACATCGGACCGGTGAGAGACTACCGGGACGTGTTAGCTGAATCTCTCGGCCCGGATACGGGCGGGGATATTTCAACCCAGAATATCGAGTACGTGAATAATCTGCGTTATTTTTTCAACGAGTTTGACGAACAACTCAAAATTATACTGTATTGTGTAGATCCATCTCATCTCCCGACTCTGGTCACTCTGGCCCGGGCATTTCCGAACGTCAGTCTCGGGGCACCCTGGTGGTGGAATGACAGCCCGTACGGAATGGAGACACAGCTGAAATATATTGCCACGGTCGATCTGCTGAGTAATCATGCAGGCATGGTGACGGATTCCAGAAAGTTGATGTCGTTCGATTCCAGGACGGAGATGTTCCGGCGCACACTCTGCAATGTGGTGGGAGAGATGGTAGAGAAGGGACAAACCCCGGAAGGGCCGGCCGGTGACCTGGTGGTGTCGCTTTCGTATGATCGTCCCAGGAAATTATTCTTCGAATAACACCGGTATCGGGGATTGATGCATTCGATAATAATGAATTCACAGATAGAGTGCAATGGTGACGTTTCACTATTATCCCGAACCCTCCGGAATTGAGTATGCTACCAAACACTCCTAAAAGGATTGTCAGAATGAAAAAGTCTTATTCCATTTTGAAGTTGACATTACTCTTGCTAATCGCAGGAATGTTGATAGGATGTGGATCTGATGAAGACACTCTTGTCATTAAATTAGGCCATGGACTGGCGCCTTCTCATCCTGTCCATAAAGCCATGGAGTTTATGGCGCAGCGGGTAGACGAGAAGTCTGACGGGACGATACGCCTCGATATCTATCCCAGCGAACAGCTTGGTTCAGAAAGAGAGTGCCTGGAATTATTACAAATCGGTACTCTGGGGATGACAAAAACATCTACGAGTCCGTTAGAATCTTTTGCTCCCGTGTTCAAAGTCTTTGGTCTCCCTTACCTGTTTCGCAATGATGAGCACCGGTTTCAGGTGCTGGAAGGAGAGATTGGCGAAGAATTGCTGAGAGCGCCACTCGATGATGAGCTGCTGGGATTGTGCTACTACGATGCCGGCAGCCGTAGTTTTTATACCGTTAACCGGCCTGTCCGGACTCCGGAGGATCTTAAAGGTTTGAAGATCCGAACACAAGAGAGCACCACAGCAATGCAGATGGTTCAGGCCCTCGGCGGGTCCCCGACTCCGATTGCGTGGGGCGAGCTCTACTCAGCGCTCCAACAGGGGATCGTGGATGGTGCCGAGAATAATCCCCCCAGTTTTCATCTGTCTCATCATTATGAGGTGTGTAGTTACTATAGTCTGGATGAGCATACGGCAGTACCGGACATATTGCTTATCAGCAGGCATCTCTGGGAAGAACTCACCACCGGCCAGCGGCGCATTATCAAGGAAGCTGCCGCGGAGTCGGCGGAACGTCAAAAGGAACTCTGGGCCGAGGCAACCGATGATGCGATGGCAATAGTACAAGAAGCCGGAATTGAGATCATCCGTCCGGACAAGGGCCCGTTTCGCGAGAAAGTTGCCGGATTGTATGATCAGTACAGAGAACAGTTCCCGGACATATATGAAATTGCTCAAAGAATCAGAGAAGTGGAATAATTATGAAGAGACTCATTTCAGTTGTCGATAGTTTTCTCAAATGGTTTGTGATTGTGGTGATGGCGGCCAATGTGATCAATGTGCTCTGGCAGGTATTTACTCGATTTGTATTAGGAAATCCCAGCTCGTGGACAGAGGAGCTGGCGCGATACTTGCTAATCTGGGTGGCACTCCTGGGTGCAGCATATACCCACCGGATAAAAGGGCACATTGCAATCGATGTGATCGCCAATAAATTCACCGGCAATGCCCGGCTGTATTCCCGTATGTTCATACAGTTCTGTGTCTTTCTGTTTGCGCTGATTGTCATGTTACTCGGTGGGACGGCCCTGGTAAATCTCACCCTCTCGCTGGGACAGGTATCGGCCGCTCTCCAGGTGAAGATGGGGTATGTTTATAGTGTGATCCCCATCAGCGGCTTACTGATCATGTTTTACTCGGGACTCTATTTTATCGATAATATGCGCGAACTGTTCTGGGACAAAGAGCCGATTATGGGTGAGATTAAAGAATTAATCACAAGCGCAGATTAGACAGGGGATATCATGATTCTGACCGATGTATTAGTTCTGGTGATTGTTTTTGGCGTTCTCCTCCTGCTCGGGGTGCCGATTTCTTTCAGCATTGGGCTCTCCACTCTGACCACTATGGTTCTGAGCATCGATATTATGCCGGCTTTCACGACCATGTCCCAGCAGATGGCTACCGGCTTGGACACTTTTGCCCTTCTGGCCATTCCATTCTTTATCCTGGCCGGACAGATCATGAATCACGGCGGCATTGCCCGGAGGCTCATTGCGTTTGCAGAAGTGCTGGTGGGTGGTCTGCGGGGCGGTCTGTCGTATGTGATAGTTGTGGCTTGTATGTTGTTTGGTGCGATTTCCGGGTCGGCAGTAGCGGCGACAGCGGCTATCGGTGGCTTTATGATTCCACTGATGGTAAAAGTCGGTTATGATCGGAATTTCAGTTCTGCGATCAACATCACTGCCTCAACGACGGGATTGGTAATCCCTCCCAGTAATATCCTGATTGTTTATGCATTCGCCAGCGGCGG
>DATFLS010000417.1:0-4479 GCA_035267465.1 bacterium | reverse complement strand
CGTAAGGAAATTAGTATCACGCCAATTGTCGATGTGCCCCAGGCACTTCGAGAACAACTTGGTCCGGAAGCAACGAAGGAATTCATTGCGTTGCTGAATACGGTACGCGAGGATGACTATCAGCGGATGAAGCAAGCAGTTCGAGATATTGTCCGTGCGGAGATCGCGGAATCTTCAGAAAAAATAAACGAACGTATTGATGAGAAATATACCACATTGAGTGAACGCATTAACAGCGTGGAAACCTCGCTGAATGAACGCCTCAATAGTGTGGAATCCTCTTTGATTGAACGAATAAATTCCATGAGCCAACGCATCGATGATAAACAGTCCTCTGTCTTGCGCTGGGTGATTGGTCTGATTGTTCCCCTGTATATTGTCATTATTCTTGGATTTATTTCTCTGGTGGTCACGCTCGCGCCCTAGTTGAAAAAAATCCTTTTCAGCACCTCCCAAGCATTGTCGTGTTATCTGGTTCCCCCCCATCCATACACTTTACCAATCCGTAAAAAAATAAATGGCGGTGCACTTTCGGTGATTCTGTGTTCCCAGACCAGATTTCACTCCAAGGACTACCAGATAAGTCCGATAGTTCCCTGAATCATCTCGATGGGCTGACGGATGCGGTGCGTCATGGAATTATCAACCAGGAAACCATCAGAAGTCACTTCCAGGGGGACCGAATAGACGGGAACGCTTTTCAAATACCGGATATCCATATAGATTCGGCGAAAAATCTGGCCCTTCACTCCGATCATCCAGACAGGCTCAGCTGCCCAGGACGGTTCAATCCGATAGGTGTATTCTCCTATTGATAAGGGCGAGCCCGTGTGAATCACCTGCCGTATGGTCATGCCCGGTCGGCGTCCCATCAAGACGCCCACCTGTCCGTACAGCACGAGTTGAACCTGGGGATGCAGGCGCAGCCGGGATTGCAAACCGGTGACCGGCGTAATAAACCACCAGGCATTCGAGCGAATAAGCACATCCTGAGCCTGATCATCCGAGGCAAGCATCTCATGCCACCGGGTAGGTTGATAAATAACGCCAACACTATTCATCCAACCCCAAACATGACTCTTTCTGATCGGTGAGGTTAGGTCCGCCCAAAGTGACCAACCGGAATAGGCCCCACCGGTTCCCTGGAAAATCTCTTGCGGTTGATATCGCCGAAGCAGGGGCTCCGGATTTCGCTCTGCGAACGTGCCCAGCGGGATACTCATTCCACCGGACAATGTCAGCGAAGGCTGTACCGGCTGCGCAAACAGCGGCTGCTGTAGTATACAGAAGGTTGCAAACACACATAAAATTACTGATCGCATCTTCGCCTCCCGCATTATCATTCTCTTCATAATAAATCCCTCAATAGTTGAATTTAAAATACTCACATTTCAACTGGATTGCTACTTCAATTCGTTACAAATCCTGATGATGTGCATTTATTACGCTTCAACTTCAATTCAGCAGCACTCTCTTCTGCTTTGCCTGGCCGAATATCGGATGGGGTATTCAAGAATCTGAGAACGCTTGGTTCCCACTCCTTCTATTTCACTCCCTGGATGGTCATCCGCGGGCTATCAATTACTCATTATTTCCAGTTCCACATGCCAGCAACACAGTTAGCCGGCTGACGACCCAGGCGGAGCAAGGGCTGTCGGCATCATCACCTTTGCCAGAAAGAGGATGGTATTGGTACTCCGCTCACGAATCACACACACAAACGGTCGATTGATGATCATGGAGACGTCCCAGACGTCCCTTGCACCAATGTATCGGTATCCGCCAATAGTACCGGAAGCCGCGAGAGTCCCTTCCTCGTTCACCCGGAGTACGGTTTGATGCAGCACCCGGCTTATGCTGAACATGCAATTACACCGGGAACACAGATTGCTGAAATCAGCCTGCTTGTAATCGAAGGCGATGTCCATTCCAAGGCCTGAGAGCGGATCAGTGAGTGAGGTGTTCTGGTTGATCTGAAACCGCGGAACGTATAGCGCTACATGGTAATCCATCAGAGCATCTGTCCAATGATGCCATTGCTCAGCGGTCATTTCGTCTATTAGAGTGTGAGTGGAAGTGCCTGCTTTGGGCAACAAAATAGTCATGCAGAAGTATCCATCACCATAAGGAAGGTCGACGATCTGGCAGGTTTGGGTTTCATAATACAGGAAATCCTCCAGGGCATGCATCATCGCGCACTGCATTGTCCCGCCGTCCTGGAGATAGAAGGGCGCTTTTCTGGTTACGAAGGGATCGAATGGATGTGTCCATCTAGCCAAAAAATATAAGGCGTTGGTTATAAACATCACTTCAGTCCCTTTTATTTCATCCAGAGTGCCTGTCAGTTCGCCGTCGGTTTGCTGTGTGAACCAGTGATTGATCATCTCAATTGCCTCGGGCTGATGAAAATTGAGTTCGTGCACCTCTGCGTCGAAGCACGATTGACAGGTGTTGAGAAAGTTTTCCTTGATCTGCCAGGCTCCCTGGAAAAAAGTGGTATCAATCCAGAGGGCATTGGCCAGGTGAAGATCCACTCCGGTATCTGCTGAGTGTATCTGATCCAGAAGATTTCGATATGATGTGTTAATTTCCCCGGGAATCAGTTCTTCGAAGCCCAGCGTCTGCCGCATGGCCTGGAATGTTTCGCCCGCCGCTCCGTTCAGCATCATTCCCAAGCACATGGAAACACTGAGCGGAGAGAACACGAGATTATCACCGGGATGGTGTTTATCGAGTTCCCGGAAAAGCGTGAATCCGAACGAATTTTGCTGATGAAGAAGCTTCTGTTGGGTTTGGGTGAGCTGCAGGTGCGGATTCTGTTCTGCTTCCATCGGCAGGTTGTGGCAGGTAATCAGCGAAAGCAGTATAGTAACAATTCCAAGGATAATCCAAACTTGAACCCACCATCGTTTTGAAAAGAGTTTTTGATTGGAAGACATGAGCTCGCACTCCTTTACCTTGCTGATCACGTTCCCGGGCCCATTAAATTATGAGAGCAGGTGAGAGGCGAGTACTCTTTAGAAGATCAATACAATGCCGATATACTATCCGAACGGGCCCGGAGTAATCATCCTGTCTTGCTATTTTAACGATAGCCTGGCAGAAGTCCCCATGCAACTGTTTTCTTTCTCTATAAACAACAAAAGCGCTGACAGCCCTGAGAGGGACTGTCAGCGCGAATTGAGTGATGGATAGTGGGAATCAGAACGCTACTTCCAGCGCCTTCCCCGGTTCCTGATCCTCCTGAGCATCGAGCCCGGTGAAGGTTTTCATCTGATCCGGCTGTTCGCCGACCTTCATGGTATACAATCCGTCTTTAAACACCTTTGGCTGGAAGCTGGTGCCGTTAATCCGTAAGGTATAGACCACTTCCCCAGTGCGCTCATAGATCACCTGCACCACCGGATCGGTCATCCCACGGACCTGGATTTCCGGAAGGTAAGCCATGGCCTTACGACCGTAGTTATCAAGCTGATTGATGGTAACGGGCCAGCCGGTGTACTGTTCAGCGTCCGGACCTGTCACATTGACCCCGCGGGGCCAGCATTCGATGGTAATTTTCCGGGTTTCGGTATTAAAACGCACCAGACCGTAACCTGCCGCACGCTCACCCCATTCGCCGCCCCACTTATTTCTCCGCTCCTCACTGGGATTGGCATAGGCGTACATGGTGATTTTATTATGCAGTCCATCGTAATAGTCACCGATCAGCGGCAGGGGTCCTTCCACCGGTTCCCCGTCCGGTCCGTCTTGCGGATCCCACCACCGATTGTAATAATTCACAATGGAGGGAACACAGAAGGAGAAATTTGAATCCCGAAACTCATTGATCCCATGGTGGAGAACACTCGCCAGATGCTGATCTCCTCCGATGTGAAGTGCGAAGGCCTTTCGGAGTGCCCGTATGGCGCGGTCCCGGGCAGATTGTGGCCACCCGTTCGAATCCAGATCAGCCACCAATCGATACTCGAATTTCCCATGACGATGGGCGGCATTAGCAAAAATGGTTTGCGACAGGGCCGCTTTCATATTTACGCCTTGCCAGTCCTGACCCCAATGATCGAGAAATTTGAGCTGACGTTGACCCAGGAGGGTGGCTTCCGGAATATCCACCCGCTTGGGATCATAATTCGGATCGGTGATATGATCGGGCCGCGGTCCCATCTCCGGGACCAATCCCTGGGGACCGGATTTGAATTTCCGATCTTCAATGATCGCAAAGCTCACCCGTCCGATCTTGAGATCGGTATAATACACGTTGATTCCCCGTTCGATGGGTGTCGGATCGTAGGCATCCGGCAAATGCCAGCACTGCGCATCGTGGACCGAATTCACATATTGTGCGGAATAAAAATACCCGCCGTCACTTCCGGCAGTGCTGGAGGCTTTGATACCACCTTCACCCCAGACATTCCCCTGCCCGATGTCGTGATCATCCGGTAAGCACACCGTTGGCCGATCTTTAATAACTTCACCAAA
>DATFLS010000416.1:0-2611 GCA_035267465.1 bacterium | reverse complement strand
AACCCGGACAGGTAGCAGCTCTGCAGGAAGCGCGAGCAGCGGACACTTTGAAAGAAGGATCGCTTCCCGGGCGTGAACCTCCGCATGCAGCGACGACCGGGATAGTACAGCAACCGGCTCTTGCTGTAAATACGTCAGAACCATCTCTCCAGTCAGAAGATATCCCCACGGGGGCAGGGGCGGACAGCCTCACACCAGTTCCTCTCGAGGAGTTTGCCATAGTAGAACCTCCGGCTGCGCCGCCCGAATCCGAATCAGCAACCGCAGAGCAGGCTACCACAACCCGGCCGGTTGAAGCGGTTGCCCCGGAATACCCATCACCCGTCATGACAGGCGAACTGATTAGGAGTGATCTTGCCGAGGACATCCCGGCGCCGGAGGAGAACACACTCGAACCGGTGACGCTGGAGACGTTTGCACAGATCGGTCCCCTGGCGCAGGTGGACAGGCGCGGGGAAGACACCCCGGATCAACAGGAAATACCGATGGCAGAGAGCACCCACACCCTCGAGGAAACTATTCCGGCGGGGAGTCAGCTCGTAACAGAAAGTCCGCTGGAGGAATTCGCGGTGGCGGTCCCGCCGCCGGCCTCAGCCCGGTCGACTGACACACTCCCCGAAACGCCAGTGCTACCGGAACCTGCACCGTCCGGCGATCTCGCCGAGGATCTCCCGGACGCAGTCACAGATCTCCCCGCGGTCGCATTAGAGGAGTTCGACCGCGTGCCTTCCCCGGATCGCGCAGGTGAAGAAATGACCTCGGCCGCACCGGAACGGCCAGCCCTGGCCCAAACCACCGGCCCCGGCGAAGAGATTCCGGAGAGAGGCTCCGTGCCCTCCGATTATGGCCCCCTCCGGGAGTTTGCACAGGTTGATCCTCCCGCATGGGGAGAACAGAGATCAGGGATTTCACCCGATCAGCCGATAAGTCCCCCTGGTATAGAGAGTCAGGCAGTGCCGGGGAGCAGTACGGGCGAACTGACCGATGTAGTGGAGATCCCGGCACGGGAATATCCCGGCGAAACAGCGAGAGATGCCTGGCCGATCAATCCGGGGTTTGATTCAGCGCTGGCAGACGGAGAGATGGGTACCGATTCAGGTGTGGACACCATCGGGATCCCCTTCTTCGCGGCAGCGGATTATCCGGCACAGGAGACTTCTCTCGGGGAATCCGACCCCGGTACCGACGGAAAACCAAGTGTGAAAAACCGATCCGGGGGAGTCAATCCGCCAAATGAAGCAGGTTCACAGTGGTTGTGGACAGGAATAGCGATTAGTCTGATTCTTCTGATACTGATCCTCATCGGTGTGACCAGATTCATTCTCAAACGCCTGCAAAGGTGACATTCGATAGCCTTACCTGAGGGAATTTACAGCCAAATCTGGATACGTACCACTCCTCCGAAGCAAGAAAATACAGGGTCTGAATCCCGGAACTGGCTGCTTCTCCCGGGCAGGGATCCGGAGAGCCTAAAAACGCCTTTGCGCTTTCATTCACTGCCCGGGATGACGCAGCCTAGACGTCCAATTTCTGTTCAGAGATAGACAAAGTCCTAGTCTCATTTCGCTCCTCTCCCGCTTTCAACGAAGGCGCCTGTTACAGCACGCACGAGCCCCCAGCATCATGCGCTATGGTAGGCGCGCCCCGTTTGGGAAGGAAGAAGTGACGCTTTCTCCAATGTCAGGACTCCGGAGGAGCTGGGTTCGCTCTTTTGCTGTTTCAGGCAGTGCTTGAATAAGTTCGCTGCCGGTGTCCGTGCTGGGTGAGGCACTTGGTGATCTGGCGGATCAGCTTTCCGGCGGCCTGCTTCACCGGGGTTGAGAGATGTTCCCCGTATCTGAAATCAGCGCCGGTGACGGTGTAGAGTACTCCGAACGGTACGGCGTCGTAATATTCGGCAGCCATTCCGAGCAGACGGGCCGGCGTGAGTGTGTGGCTGAACGCGGCAGGCGGATCCGTTTTCGGCCGGACCTCTTCGTTTTGAATGTGCCCCGGGGAGTCACCCTCTCTGGCATCGATGAACACGGCCACATCGGCGGCGGCAATGTCCTCGGCCATTTCGGGCAGCAGTTGATGCTCCCGGATGAAGGTGATTCCACTGGAATGAAATTTTTCCCCCAGCCGGTCCACAACATGCCAGCCCAGACCGTCGTCCATGCGCAGGGGATTCCCGTATCCGATGATGACGATTCGTTTCATACGTCCCGCACCAGTTCATCTAAGATTTCGTGCTCCGGACTCACCAGCCGGATTCGCAGCGGCATTTTACCGGCTGCGTGGGTGGAGCAGCTCAGGCAGGGATCGAAGGCCCGGATGACCGCTTCCACCCGGTTCAGCATGCCTTCCTCCAGGGCATCGGATTTCACGTACTGTTTGGCGACCTGCAGAATGGCCTGGTTCATGGCCAGGTTGTTGTGCCCGGTGGCGATGATGAGATTGGCCCATTTCATGAGGCCCTGTTCATCGATTTTGTAATGATGAATCAGAGTACCGCGGGGGGCCTCGGAGACACCGATGCCTTCCATGTTATTCGCACCCGCTTCAGCCCGCACATGGGTGCTGAGAATGTCCTCCTCCTGCAGTAAACGTTCCACGCGTTCCAGCGAATACA
>DATFLS010000415.1:0-2493 GCA_035267465.1 bacterium | reverse complement strand
CGACCCGGCAGGGAGTCGATGTGAATATAGATCTCACAACGACTGTGAATTTCGAGTTACAGCCCCAGGCCATAGCTGGCCAGGAAGTGATCGTCGAGGCGGAAGAACCAGTGGTGAAGGCCGATATTTCTGCGAGCCGGGTGGATATTTCTTCCGAACAGGTCGAAAGTCTTCCGGTGACTGATCTCGATGAGGTTATCGGTATTCAGGCCGGTGTGCAGGGGTTGTCAATCCGCGGGAGTAACGCGGACGAAGTGGGTTTTACCCTCGACGGACTCAATATAAACAGCGCCCGGAATAAAAACCCGTATACTGGTGTCAGTTATACCGCCGTACAGGAAGTTCAGGTGCAGGCCGGTGGATTTAATGCCGAATATGGGGACATGCGCTCCGGGGTGGTGAATGTCGCGACTATAGAAGGTTCATCGAGCCGCTATTCCGGGGAACTCCTTTTCCGATACAGTCCTCCTGGCAAAAAGTATTTTGGGATGTCCCCAAAAAATCCTAATTCTTATTGGATGCGGCCCTATCTGGATCCGGAAGTGATGTGGGAAGGCACGGATGTATGGGGTGCTTATACTCAAAAACAATATCCCGGTTTTGATGGCTGGGATGCCATTATCCAGCAGACCCAGGAAGATGATAATCAGGAAAATGACCTAAACCGAGAAGGCGCGGTGGACCTGTTCGAATGGAGAACGCGCCGGGATATCGAAATTGACCGGCCGGATTACACCTTTGATGCCAGTTTCAATGGACCAGTGCCGTTCGTGAGCGAACCGCTGGGGGATCTCAGGTTCCTGCTCTCTTATCGGCAGATGAACGAAGAATATATCGTTCCTCTGTCCCGTTCAGGCTACTTGGAAAATAATGCCATGCTGAAGCTCACCTCCAATATCACCTCCAATCTGAAGCTCAATTTCCAGGGAATGTATGGAACCCAGCTGGGAACGAATACAGCCGGCGGTCGCGGAGCCTCTCCCTGGACGAGCGTTTCCAGAGTCGGTGATCGGGAGCATGTGCGGGGTTTCGATGGGAATTTCTCATTCAATACCGGGGTTATCAACTGGGATCGGATTTTCAATCCCGGATACTACTCCAAGGGAGACCTCATTCACAATATGCAGGCCCTGAAACTGACGCACTCTCTGAGTCCACAGACTTTTTATGAAGTCCGTTTTCAGCGATACCGTACTGATTACGAGTCCTATCCCATCAGACAGCGAGATCCCGAAACGGTAAAGATATTTCCTGAAAACTACCATGCGGATGAAGCGCCCCTGGGTTTTTCTTATCTGCCGGATAACTCTGAATGGGGTTTACGTATGGGCGCTCACCACAGCGAATTCAGGGATACCAGTTACTCTGCGGATTACCAGGTGAATTTTGATTTATCATCCCAGGTGAACCGGACGAATCTGGTGAAAGCCGGGCTCAGACTGCGAATTTCTGAACACAGCATTAATTACGAGCATGTTGACTTCCTGGAAAATCCTGATGATATCTATGACAGCTTCGATCAGTCCCCGTTGTATTTTGCTGGCTATCTCCAGGATAAACTAGAGTTCGGAGGTATGATCGCCAATGTGGGGTTACGATTTGACTACCAGAATCCGCGTTCGGAATGGTTTGACTATAATAACCCCTTTGCGGATGCATTCATGGGGAAATATTGGCGGGAGATGGAAAACCGGAATCTCGAGGGGTTACAGACTTTAGGCATTAATGGCTTTAAATCGGCCCCGGCCAACTGGTCACTGAGCCCCCGCCTGGGAATCTCGTTTCCGGTGACGGCAGCCAGTAAAATCTATTTCAATTACGGCCATTTCCGGCAGACCCTCATCCCGGAGCATATGTATATGACCCAGCGGGATATCATTGCCGATGCCGTTCGTATGATGTCTAACCCTGATATGCCATTTCCAACCACCGTGGCATATGAGCTGGGATATGAACAGTCGGTTCTGAATATGTTCCAGATACGAATTGCCGGATATTATAAGGCACTGGATAATCAGCCGAGGTGGGAGTGGTACCACAGCGAAAACGGACTGATCAATTATATGGTGAATATGCCCCATAATTATGAGGACATTCGGGGTTTCGAGATCAGTCTCTTCAAGAATGTGGGACGGCATATCCGTGGATTCATCAATTACAACTTTATGGCACAGAAGTTCGGGGATTTCGGTGTGCCCGATCATTATGAGAACCGGGTGCAGCAGCGGCAGTTCGAACGTGAATACCGGGCCTATCAGGACAAACCGCTGCCCAAGCCGTATGCCCGGTTCAGCCTGGAATTCCTGGTGCCGCCGGAGTTTGGTCCCCAGTTTGGCGGTATTCACCCCGCGGGTAACTGGAATATTAATCTGCTCGGCAGATGGCAGGCCGGTGATTATTTCACCTATACCGGCGATGTTGACGTCCCCGGGGTGGAGAATAACATGCAGTGGGTTGATTACAGGATGGTGGATCTCCGGCTGAGCAAGCACA
>DATFLS010000414.1:0-2089 GCA_035267465.1 bacterium | reverse complement strand
TCGACAGCCATTCTCGCTGAGAGAGTCGGAACACAGGGAAAAGTTACCGGCATTGATCTTTCCTCCGGCATGATCGAACAGGCAAAAAACAGAATGCAACACCATGGTTTTGCCAATATCGAATTCAGGGTGGGGGATGTGTTAGAAGTATTGAGCAAAATACCTCCGAACTCCATTGATGTCGCTGTGCTGACCTGGCTTATCGGCTATGTGGGGTGCCGGGATATTTTTCCATTGCTGAAGCGAATCTTGCGGCCAGAGGGAGAGGTTGGATTTGTCGCACACTTGGATCGCTCGCCCCGGGTTCCGATTGAAATATTCGAAGAAATTACCCGGGAGGAGCCTCAATCTCTGGAGAAAGCCGTGAAATTACAATTCCCGCAAGATGCGGATGAGACTGAACGAGATCTACAGGCATCAGGATTTACCCTGGAGTGGCTCCACCAGAGTACGTTCAACTTTGTCTGTCATAGGGGACAGGAAGTGTTTGATCACGTCATGAAATCAGGTGCCGGGACCACGTTTTACTACGCACTGAAATCCTCAGCACGAGAACGGTTAACGCAGGAATTTATCCGCCGGATCGACACGAAGTATCAGGAGTCTCCGGAGATCACGATTGTCCATGAATATGTCGCAGGAATAGGCACAAGTTAGGGAGCTGGTTCATGATAGCGACATGTATAAGAACTCCGTTCTCGGAAAGCGCGGATGTGTATGTGTTTTACTCATCTGATACCGGCCTTTTTGAACCGGACCGCCAATCTCCAGCATCGAATTTCTCTGTCGAAACCTCGGGGATGAAGTGGTGATAGCAGAATGCTTCCTTACTTCCGAAGTGCTGTAGATGATAGATGAAGTAATCTCCTCTTTCCTGCGGAGTTTCGATATACAACTTTCGCGGATATCACTCATGGCTGAACGCCGGCACAGCATATACTCCCCAGTATGTTCCGATACCGAGCTTCGAATCCACCTGTCACTTGGAGACGGTGTGGGAGCGCGGTGATGCCCGGGTTACCTGGCAATGTGCGCCCTGGGCATGGCCGGGGGACGCCGCTGCCTGAAGCGTTGAGACCAACAGGATATATGCTGCCGTTGTGCGAACAGCTATCTTACCTGCCGACGCCATACTTAACCTCTTCTCACCGCTCTAATGCTGCAGGATGTAATTGCTATGAATGGTCTTTTTGGAGTTTCATCACTTCCGGTTGAATGAGCCCTGCTGATCACTCATGCAAATCAGGGCTTCATAACATCGACTTGCCAGGGACCCCTGGTCGTCTCCGGAAGATGCAGGGTCGCCTGCAAATTCAGATCGCCCTGCTCAATCGGGACCTGCTCAAACACCAATTCGGATTGCCCTTCCGAAAAGGGCTGCGAGTGCGTCTGTTCACCAAGCTCCAGCTCCGCTTCCCCTGTGGCAGGCATGGGATTGTGAAACCGCAGCCGAATATCATATTCGCCGCTGTTGGCTGCATATAACATCCAGAATCCATTGGAATCCGCCCCCCAGGGACGGCCCTTCACATGCCGCCAGTCCTGCCGGGTCAGCACGGTGGGATTTTCGTGCGGGGTGCCGATATGGATCCGCGGCGGCGCGTAATTGTCGGGCCGGGTGGTGCTGACGTCCCGGAACCATTGCTCATAGCGCTCACGCAAGTCTGCCACAATCTCGGGACGCTGTTCGGCAAGGTCCTGCATTTCCAGGGGATCGTTGGCCATATCGTACAATTCGAACTCAGGATCTCCCTGGAAGGTCTCAGTGCCAAAACCGCTGGGGTGAAGCAGTTTCCACTGCTGGTTGCGGATCATAAAGTTATGGTATCGGACCGGTTCGTTCCCCCGGTGCGCCTGAATGACGATGTGCCGATCCGGCCAGGAGGCATCATCGCCCTCCAGAAGGGGGAGAAGACTCTCCCCGTCGATCCGGATATCCCTGGGGATTGGGACATCGCAGGCTTCCAGGACTGTGGGCAAAATATCAATATGGGCGGCGATCCGGTCGCTCTTCTGTCCCGCGGATAACCGGGCCGGCCAGCGCATCCAGAATGGCGACCGAATGCCGCCCTCGTATACGGAGCTCTTG
>DATFLS010000413.1:0-4207 GCA_035267465.1 bacterium | reverse complement strand
ACGAATTCGTTAAATATGAAAAGTAATAATCGTTTTATACATGAGATGAAAATGAGCGGGGCTCTGATCACCGGTCCAGGTATCGGTTTTAAGGTTTATGATACCGAGGCGTCAGGACTTGCCTGCTGGCAGTAATCCTGTTCTCAGGAGCGCCGTAACCTCCTTGTGATGTAGCCCCGTCTGTGTATCTATTCCTCTCGCTTGTACTCAACTGCCGAGACAATACGAACATCCAGGCCACCGATACATAATTGAACGATTCATTGGGTGGCTGATCCTGATTCCGGGGGATTACAATCCCTCCCAGGAGCGCAGCAGAACAGCGGGTGCAAATAACTCTGTGTGGTAACCACGGGGATCTGTGTTCACAAAAATATGTATACATAACCAGGCGTGCTGCGTTTCAGTCCCTGCTCCTCCAGTCTGATCCCGAATTCTTTGCAAACGATAGACAGGGATCCCGGCGAATAAATATTGTCATTGCTTTTTCGCCTTTTCTATCCAGGTGATACAGACCCTATTGCGGAAGGCTGACAGATACTATATTTTTACAGAGCAGAGTGTTTGTTGCGTTGAGCGTTCGTTAAAACTTTTTATCCGGGAGGGAGATCAGATGATCAATCGATGGCTGCGAGTATTGCGAACATGTAATTTGCCGGAAGGCCTCAAAATGCATGAGGCGGATTTCATCAGCAAGTGGCTGGTGATTTCCCGGGCCTGTGTCTTATCGATGACACTTATTTCGGGCCTGATTGGAGGACTGCTGGCTCTGGCGCAGGGTCCCGTCAACTGGTGGCTCTGGATTGTGGCTGTGATCGGGATTGTGCTGGCCCATGCTTCCAACAATATGATTAATGATTATCTGGATTATGGCAGCGGGGCGGATACCATCGACGATTATCCCAGGGGAACCTACTCGCCTCATCCCATTCAATCCGGCTGGGTGACGCGAACCCGGCTGATGACCGCAATTCTGCTGGTAAATCTGATCGATCTTGTGATTGCCGTCTATCTTGCCATCGTGGTTGGCTGGGAAATTCTCATCTTCGCTGTCCTGGGTCTCCTCATCAGCGTGTTTTATATGGCGGAGCCTGTCAATCTGAAGCGGCGCGGTCTGGGCGAACTGGGGGTGTTCCTGGTCTGGGGACCGCTCATGATCGGCGGTGTGTATTTCACAGTCAGCCGGGCCTTTCCCGCCTGGATAGTGGCGGCTGCTGTTCCCTACGGGATCACGGTGACCACCGTGCTGATGGGCAAGCACATCGACAAGATCGGACCGGATACCGAGCATGAGGTGAAAACGCTGCCGGTACGACTGGGCGAGATGAAAGCCTTATTTCTGAATCAGACCTTGTTCGTGAGCTTCCTGGTCATCGTTGCTCTGCTTGTCCTCACGGGCACGCTCGGTCCCTGGGTGCTGCTCACACTCCTGGCCATTCCGAAGCTGGTTCGGGAAACCTGGCCCCGGTATTCCGAGCCGAAGCCTGCCGAACCACCGGAAAACTTCCCGATCTGGCCACTCTGGTATACTCCGTGGGCATTTCGATATAACCGGACAGCGGGCGGGCTGTTCGTTCTGGGACTAGTTTTGAATCTCATTATTCCGCTCTGATTCCCAATGAAACGTGAGAAGTGAAACGTGAGAAGTGAAAAGTGAGAAGTGAAAAGGCCTTGCTCCCATCCCGGGAGAGAAGGCAGGATCACAAAGTCTCACGAAGTACGGCACAAAGTGACACAAAGAACGGCCCAGGATACTCGTAGGTTTTCGCTTTGCAAAACTTTGTGCTTTAGTTTGTGAAACTTTGTGTACCTTCTGTATTCAAAATTCCAATACTCAAAACTTCAATATTCAAAATCCACATCTCCCGGCCTAAGAAATATGGGTGTAAGTTTTGGTTCGAAAGAAATTTCCGATAGGTGCGACGAAGTACTCCCCCGGCTCCGATTAGCAGACGGTCTTTTCTTGTGAAAACTTGTCAGAACTTGTGTGCAATTGCCAGCACTTGTAAACACTTGCCTCAGGTTGGGGGCAGGGCCTTTTCACTTCTCACTTTTCACTTCTCACTGCATTTTATCTGTGGTATTGCATTCGTGAATTATTGCATTTTTGAATCGGTTTTCTTCGCCGCCTCGGTGACTTCTTTGAACCGGAACCCCTCTCTGAGGAAGAAGAAGATCCCCAGAGAAGTGATAGGGATATAATTGCTCAGGTGCATAATGATGGCGAAACCGAGGGCTGGTTCATCCGGGACTCCATAGAGCGCCAGGCCCTGAATGATGGCATAATGGAAGGTGCCGATATAGCCTGGCGAGGAAGGGACCATCACACCGATGGTGCCGAAAATGAACAGCACAATCCCGGCAATGAAACCCATCTGATACTGTACATCGAAGTTAAAAGCCTGAATCAGGTAATACGCGGACCCGGCGTAAACCGTCCAGATCATCAAGGTGTGGAACAGGATGCGCAGGTAGTTCTGTGTTTGCTTGAGTCCCCGTAATCCCTGGACAAATGATTGGGTGATATTGGTGAGTTTCTCGGCCAGAATGTTCGGGAAAAAGCGAAAGAGTTTGCCAAGAAACCGGTTGGTGCGTTCCTCATAGAACGTCAGGGCGAGGAAGAGCAAGAGCAGTATACCCGCCACCAGCCCGACAATCAGGACGATGGTGCTATACCTGCGCGGAATCGACGCTCCGAGTATGGCGATGAACAGGAATATCAGCAGTCCGATCATATCGGTGAGCCGTTCGACAACGATGGTTGCAAAGCCTGCCGATTTGGAGATATCGGTGCTTCGACCGATGACGTAGGCTCGCAGAAATTCTCCCAGCCGCACCGGGAGCACGTTGTTTCCCATATATCCGATCATGACTGCACTGAATAAGGGCGGGAATGAGATTTCCTTGACCGGCTCCAGCAAATATTTCCAGCGCAGGGCCCGGAAAATGAAACTGGATGTGAAGAGCAGCACCGAGGGTACCAGATACCACCATTCTTTGTTTTGCCGGAGGGTGGCGAAGAATCGTTCCCATTGCACATCCTTGACCGCCAGGTAGGCGAAGATAGCACTGAACAGTAATCCGATGGCTATTTGGATTGCTTTTTTCATACGAAGCGAAACTTACTATCATAGACGGAAGTGAACCAAATGATTCTTTCACTTCTTTGGGAAAATTTCCTTAAATTTTTGGTCGACAGATGAGAAACTACAATAGAAACCACGAATTGACACTAATGAACACGAATATTCATAAAAATAAAATCACGATTAATTTAGCTCAGTTAGATGGTCCGCTCCGCTCATCGGGGGCCGGGCAGGCTGGAGCGGGGAGGATGTTGGCTTTCTGCTTGTTAGAACATACGGTCCCTCCGGAGCCAATCCCACTCCATCACGCCACCGGAGCAATGAAATACGTCATCAGCCCTCCGGTGAAGCGCAACATTGGGAAGGGCTCCTCCACTGAGTGAAGTTTATAGTCATGTAAACTGATAATTATATCAATAATGTATGTTCTATACGTATCGGTTCTCAATTGAGCTAATAACAATAGTGAACGTCATGCCCTATTTTGTAAGGCAGGCTTATGAAAGTGAAATCAGGAAGAGAACAACGGAGGCAGGTATGGATCTCGGATTAAAAGGGAAATGTGCATTTGTAGCTGGTGCCAGTAAAGGATTGGGTTTTGCGACAGCGCTGCAGCTGGCGCACGAGGGAGTGAATGTAGCTGTGTGTGCACGGACCGAATCGACTCTGCATGAAGCAGCGGATAAAATTCGTGCAGAAACGGACGTTGAGGTGCTGGTGCTGTCCGGTGATGTGAGGAACAACAGTAATCTGGATAGTATATTCGACAGAATAACCGATGACTGGCACCGTCTCGATGTACTGGTCACCAATGCCGGCGGGCCGCCGGCCGGCACTCTGGATGAGATTGATCCGGAGCAGTACCGGGGGGCAACGGAATTGAATCTGCAGAGCACGGTCGAGATGGTGTATCGCGCCCTCCCGCTGATGCGCAAACATCACTGGGGACGAATTATCGCTATTACTTCAGTCTCTGTGAAGCAGCCGATCGATAATCTGATTCTGTCGAATACGTCCAGGGCCGGTGTGGTGGCCTTTTGTAAAACAGTGGCCAACCAGGTTGGCAGGGACGGGATTACAGTGAATGTGATTTGTCCGGGGAATTTTCGAACTCAGCGCAG
>DATFLS010000412.1:0-13414 GCA_035267465.1 bacterium | reverse complement strand
CGCCTTTCAGGATCAGCCCCTGGAGCCCCAACTGGCCATGATCGATCTCAATGTGCGGGCTCTGGTTCACCTGACCTATCTCTGCCTGCCCTATATGCAGCCGGGGGATCGGATTCTCCAGATAGCATCATCGGCCGGTTTACTCCCGATGGAGAACTTCAGTGTGTACAGCGCTTCCAAGGCATTCGTCATCCACTTTTCCAACGGCCTGGCGGCAGAATTATCCAGGAAAGGTATCATAGTAACCGCCGTTTGTCCCGGACCGGTGAAAACAGAATTTCACCAGGTGGCTACCAACGGAAAATCGGACCGAACATCCCTGCCGATGGCTACTCCGGAACAGGTGGTAACCAAGGCACTGCATGATGCCGATCGACGGAAATGGATGTCACTGTACGGATTACCTATCAAGTTACTTCCGGTGGTGACCCGTCTGTTTTCCAGAAAATTTCTGACGGGAGTCGCAGGCAGATTTTAACCCACAAAAACGCAATCGCCCGGGAAGAGACCTTCCCGGGCGATAATCCTGCTATCTGCCTCGAAACTGCTGCTGGCCGGTTAAGACTCTTTCAGCACGGATACGATTTGATTCAGCATGTCTTTGGCGTCCCCAAACAACATCATGGTTTTGTCATCATAGAACAGCTCGTTATCGACGCCGGCGAATCCCGGCCGCAGACTGCGTTTGATAATCATGACATGATCCGCCTCATCGACGTTCATAATCGGCATCCCGTAAATGGGGCTGTCCGTTTCGGTGCGGGCGGCCGGATTGATCACATCGTTGGCGCCGACCACCAGAGCCACCTCGGCCGTCTGGAATTCATCGTTCACCTCATCCAGATCCTTCAACAAATCATACGGGACATTCGCCTCCGCCAGCAGCACGTTCATGTGTCCCGGCATACGGCCGGCCACCGGATGAATGGCATAGATGACATTCACGCCCCGGTCAATCAGCAGCTCAGCCATTTCGTGTAACACATGCTGGGCCTGGGCCACCGCCAGTCCATAGCCCGGAACGATGATCACCTTGTTCGCATTTTCCAGCAGGATCACGGCATCATCCGCCGTATATTCCGTCACCGCGCGATCGCCGCCGGGACCGCTGGGTCCGCCGCCTTCCGTCCCCACCGCACCGAACAGGACATTCGTCAGCGATCGGTTCATTGCCACGCACATGATGTTGGTCAGGATCAATCCGGAGGCCCCTACCAGAGCGCCGCTGATAATCAGCACTTCGTTCATTAACACGAACCCGGTGGCGGACGCCGCGAGACCGGAATAAGAGTTCAACAGCGAAATCACCACCGGCATATCTGCGCCACCGATGGGAATCACCGTGGTGATTCCGAGAATCGCCATTAATAATACGATCCCATAGAAATAGAGCGAATTTGCCGGATTAAGAACTGCCAGCACCGCCAGAACCAGGACGATGAAAAACAACAATGCATTGATAGCCTGGTGAAACGGCATCACCACAGGAGATCCTTTCACCAACCCCTGGAGCTTACCGAAAGCAATCAGACTGCCAAAAAAGGTGATCGTCCCGATGATGATACTGATGCTGATAGTAACAGCATCCTGCAATCCCAGCGACTGGACGGGACTCTGCAGCAAATTATTATATTCCGCCATTGCCACCAGAACCGAGGCGCCGCCACCGAACCCATTGAAAATAGCAACCATCTGCGGCATCTGGGTCATCTGGACCGTTTTCGCGGCGATCGTCCCGATAGTTCCTCCGACAATCAGCCCCACGATAATCCAGGTATAATCAATAATCTGATAATCGAACAGGGTTACCACCACGGCGATAAACATTCCCAGCATCGCAAAGAGATTTCCGCGGCGAGCCGTCTTTGGTGAACTGAGATTCTTGAGCCCGAAAATGAACAGTACGGCCGATAGCAAATAAAACAGTTTGGTAATCACTTCTGCGGTTGTCATAAGTCTCTCGCCCTACTCTTTGTCTTTCTTAAACATTTCCAGCATGCGATCTGTTACCAGGAATCCGCCAATAACGTTGATGGTTGCAAACACCACTGCAAGGGTTCCCAAAATAGTAGTAACCACCGGGGCATCCATGCCCGTACTCAGAACGGCCCCGACCAGGGTGATCCCGGAGATGGCGTTCGCCCCGGACATCAGCGGTGTGTGCAGTAACGGCGGGACTTTCGTGATCACCTCGAATCCGGTAAAAATCGCCAGGACAAAGATATACAATGCAACGAGTAAGGTGCCTGTCATGTCTGCGCTTCCTTTCCTTCAAGTGCGTTCTGAACCATCTGATTCCGGATTTCGCCTCCATGGGCGATACAGGTATCAGCGATCACCTGATTCTCAAAATCAATTTCTGTGGACCCTTCTTTATACAGTTCCTCAATGAAGTTACCGACGTTCTTGGAGTACATCTGACTGGCATGGAATGGCATTGTACCGGGCAGATTCAGTGGCGTATGAATTGTCACCCCGTGTTCGGTGATAGTCTCACCGGGCCTGGCCAGTTCACAATTGCCCCCGTTAACGCCGGCCAGATCGACGATAACCGCACCGTAATGCATATCTTTCACCATTTCTTCCGTAATCAGGATAGGCGCTTTTTTCCCGAAAATAAGTGCAGTAGTGATAACCACATCGGCGCGCCTGGCCTGCTCACCTATCACCTCCAGTTCCCGCTGATAGAACTCTTCCGTCATTTCTTTTGCATAGCCGCCGGAAGTTTCCGCTTCTTCCTCCAGCTCCATTTCGACAAATCGGGCGCCCAGACTTTCCACCTGTTCTTTCACCGCCGGCCGGGTATCGAAAGCGGATACCTTCGCGCCCAGGCGTTTGGCTGTCGCTATGGCCTGCAAACCGGCGACTCCCGCACCGATAATCAATGTATTGGCTGGCGGAATGGTCCCGGCGGCGGTCATCAGCAGCGGAAAGAACTTCGGCAACATTCCGGCTGCCTGCAACACCGCCTTGTATCCGGCAATTGTGCTCATGGAGCTCAACACATCCATACTCTGGGCCCGGGTAATCCGTGGCAGAAATTCCATGGAAAACACCGTCGCCTGCTTTTCCACTAACCGGGCAATCGTCTCGAGGTTGTTCAGGGGATCCAGTAAACTGACTATGGCCTGCCCTTCCCGGAGCAAATCCACCTCGTCTTTGTTTAACTCTTGGTTGTGTGCCACTCTGTTCACTTTGACAATCACGTCACTCTGTCCATACAGATCTTCGACGCTCTCGAGGATCGTTGCTCCGGCTTCCCGATACTGCTCATTTCCATATCCCGCTTTCACTCCGGCGCCCGACTCGATGAGAATATCGTGCTCCTGCTCAACGAATTGTTTTACAGTTCGCGGGATGAGAGCAACACGGTTCTCTCCCTCAACAGTCTCCCTGGGAATCCCGAATTTCACTCCTGACTCCTTTCCCTTACAACATGATTTTTATTCTGGAAGATAGCGAAAAAAATATCATAAATACTTGAATGAGGAAAATGGATGCGAATAATATGGCCTTCCTGTCTCTCCACCACTGCAAATGTTTTTTATTAAGTTTGTTAATTTAACCGCTCTTTGTGAGCATGTCAACGATGCCGTTCTTTTCAATTATTCAACACCAGAAAATTTCCCCAGGACTTGCTGGAGCAGAATTCATGTGATCGCCTTGAGAAATTTAATACAGAGCCGGAACTCTCATCTCGCTTCCGCTGCAGGCTATCATCTCGCATCACAAACACGGATCTTCAATCTGTTACTCTGTAACCGAGTAACCTGCAAGTTCGGGATCTCTAAAATCGGCCGTAATCAGTCACCTGGCGGCAATCCATCAACAGGGTACGGATTGATGATGTCACTCTGACAATGAATATCCCTGGAAAGGGGATACTCTGCTTTTTAAATTCGGTATGAGAACTAATTTATACTACCGGGAGCATTCGTCGATGGACAAAATTATCCACAAAAAGGTGCGGGTCCGGTGCAGGCCTCCGCGCGCCTTTGAGTATTTCACCGTCAACCGGCTGATTGTCAGCTGGCTCGCTCCGAAAGCGGATGTCAAACCAGAAGCCGGGGGAAGATATCACCTCTTCTGGAACAAGGATGATCCACAAACGGACAGCTCCCATGGGTGCAAAATCACCGGGATCGAACACGGCCGGTTTCTCGCCTTCGAATGGAAGAGTTTCAGCCGGTTCAGCCAATTCATGGATGATGCCGATCCCAAAACCCACTGTGCGATCTTTTTCCTGCCGGCCGGAAACGCCGGATCCGAAACGGATATCCATCTGGTGCATTCCGGCTGGCGAAGCAATCAGGAGTGGGAGGAAGCGCGCCAGTGGTATGCAGACGCCTGGGATAACGCCTTCTCTAAACTCCGGTCCGTCATCAATAAAAATTAACACTCTCAGAACGGCGCTGACGTCACCTTGGGAAATCCGATACCATTTACGATTGAGTCTATTTAGAAAACGCTCCAGGGGAAAGCCGATGGCTCAAAGATCACTCCGAAGGAGAGCCTGCGGCTCAAAGACCTCCCCAATGAGATCCGTTCGGGGCAAAGATTATATCTAAATTAACAATCCAAATAGTGTAATAATTTTTGCGTATCAGTAGCATGTTTATTAACACTCTCACAATTAAATACCTGGGAGTATTTTTCAGTCTTTCTTCGCGGTCTTTGCGATTCTTAGTGGCCTTTGCGTTTAGCACTTTCTTCACAAACCTATTCACGGAAATCCACCTCCCCCGGGTTTCATCTTTTTTATTTTGAGCATTCTTTTTATAAATTGCGTGATTATGTTTGTTCTAGAGAAGCAAAACGGCGAGTTTAGAATTTGTGGAAAGAGAATTCTGACATGAATGACGTACATTCTTTGATTGTATCCCGTGGAAGACTGTTTCAGCAATGAAGATTTTAAAATTCGGCGGCACATCAGTCAGTACTCCGGATCGGATTAAAACCGTAATCGACATTGTGGTGGATGCCCAGAAGTCGGAGCGGATCGGAGTGGTGTTTTCCGCATTCGGCGGCGTGACCGACCAGCTGATTCAGATCAGCCAGATTGCCGCGACGGGCGATGACGCCTACCTCCGGGATCTGGAGAGTCTGGAAAACAAGCTGATCGAATTCACCAAGGCGCTGATCAGCGCAAAGCGGCAGAGTAAAGTATTTGCATCTGTGAAGTCCACGTTCAACGAACTGGAGGACACCTTAAACGGGGTCTATCTGGTGAAGGAACTGACTGCCCGAACCCTTGATTTCATCCTGAGTTTCGGGGAACGCCTCTCGGCCTATATTCTCAGCGAAGCGATGAAAGAGGTCGGACTGGAGACCGAATATGTGGATTCCAGGGAATTCATCAAAACTGACGAGACGTTCGGAGCAGCCAGAGTTAACATTGAGCAGTCCTATCGGAAAATCGCGGATTTCTTCCGGGATCGCACGGCCATCCAGGTGATAACCGGGTTCATCGGTTCGACCATCAAAAATGAAACCACCACGCTGGGCCGCAGCGGGTCGGATTATACGGCTTCTTTAATAGGCGCGGCCCTGATGGCGACCAGTATAGATATCTGGACAGACGTGGACGGAATTATGACTGCGGATCCCCGGGTCGTGCCGGCGGCGTTCTCTCTGAACCATATCACCTACGAAGAAGCCATGGAAATGTCCCACTTCGGGACCAAGGTGATTCACCCGTCAGCCATGCAGCCGGCGTTCGAGAGGAACATCCCGATACGTATTCGGAATACCTTCAATCTGGAATTCGAGGGGACCGTCATCAGCCGGAACCGGGCGAATCTGGAGTATCTGATCAGCGGCATCTCTTCCATCGAACAAATCTCACTGCTCCGGGTACAGGGTTCCGGGATGATCGGCGTGACTGGCATTTCATCCCGGTTGTTCACCTCGCTGGCCCGGGCGAATATTAACATTGTTCTCATCACCCAGGCGTCCTCGGAACATACCATCTGTTTCGCCGTCGCCCCGGAAGAAGCTGCCCGGGCGAAAGAGGCCATCGAGAGGGAATTCGCACTGGAAATTCAGGCTCACCAGATCGACCGGGTCATTGTGGAGAAGGATCTCTCGATTGTGGCGGCGGTCGGGGAAAATATGCGACACACCCCCGGCATTGCCGGCCGCCTGTTCCAAATCCTGGGAAAAAATGACATCAACGTCGTGGCAATTGCCCAGGGATCGTCCGAATTGAACATCTCTGCCGTCATCGACAAGACCGATGAAGCACGTGCCTTAAACGCCATTCACTCCGCCTTTTTCAAGAAGGAAAGTCATGCCGTCAACCTGTTTCTGGTTGGCACGGGACGGGTCGGTGGTGCGCTGATGAAGCAGATGCACGAGTACATCGCCCGGCCGTACGAACGGAAAAAACATGATCTGAATATCATGGGGATTGCGAACAGCCGGAAAATGTTGTTTGACCAGGCCGGGATTCACCAGGCTAACTGGCGGGAACGGATGGATGGTGAAGGTGAATCCATGACCATGGAAAAATACGTGAACACCATGCGGAAATTGAACCTCTCCAACTGCGTGCTTGTGGATTGCACTGCCAGTGATGAAGTGGCCAACTGGTATAAAGCGATCCTGGAATCGGGCATCTCGGTGGTTGCGGCGAATAAGAAGGCCAATTCCGGGGCGTATCACGACTACCTGGAGCTGAAAGATCTGGCATCCAGCAATGAAGTGCTGTACCTTTACGAAACCAATGTCTGCGCCGGTCTGCCGGTGATACAGACCATCCAGGATCTGGTGCATGTCGGCGATCATGTGCAGAAAATCGAAGCGGTGGTCTCCGGAACTCTGAGCTATATCTTCAATACGTTTTCCGGGGATCGCGCCTTCAGCGACATCGTCCTGGAAGCCCAGACAAAAGGCTATACGGAACCGGATCCCCGCAATGATCTGGATGGCATGGATATGGTGCGAAAGCTGCTTATTCTGGCCAGGGAGAGCGGGCTGCCCCTGGAAATGGAGCAGGTCGCCAACAATAATTTTCTCCCGCCGGAATGCCTGGAAGTGGAAACCGTCGACCAGTTCTTTGCGGAACTAATAAACCTGGATCCGGAGATGAAAGCAAAGCAGGAAGCCGCCACCAGGAAAGGGAAACGTCTTATGTACATCGCATCATTGGAAAACAACCACGCGGAGATTTCGCTGAAGGCAATCGACGAGACTCATCCCTTCTACCTGCTGACCGGCAACGACAATATCATTGCTCTGACCACCCGGTTCTACGATGAGACCCCGATGGTCATTCAGGGGCCCGGCGCGGGACCGGAAGTTACCGCAGCCGGGGTCTTCACCGATGTATTGCAGGTGGCGACGCACATAAAAACCATCAAAGAAGGAGAATCGTAATCCATGGATAGAGAAAGAATTCCTGTCGGAATACTGGGCGCGACGGGAAGCGTAGGACAGAAATTCATTGAACTGCTCACAGATCATCCCTGGTTTGAACTGACCGCACTGGCCGCGTCGGATCGATCCGCCGGGAAGCCCTACGCGGAAGCCGCTAACTGGTTTCAGGAATCTCGCTTGCCTGAGGACGTCGCCGGGATGGAGGTCCGGGAATGCCAGCCAGACCTGCCCTGCCGGATTGTATTCTCCGGATTAGATTCTTCGGTCGCCAACGGAATCGAAACCGAGTTTGCCAATGCCGGGTATATTGTTGTCTCGAATGCCAAGAATCACCGAATGGACCCGGACGTACCGCTACTGGTACCGGAAATCAACAGTGCACATCTGGACCTGGTGCGTTCGCAGCAGTATAGCGGTGGAATGATTGTCACCAACCCGAACTGCTCGACCATCGGGATGGTGCTGGCGCTGAAACCGCTGGTGGATCAGTTCGGCCTGGAATCGGTGCATGCGGTGACTATGCAGGGGCTGTCCGGCGCGGGATATCCGGGTGTTCCGAGTCTGGATATTCTGGATAATGTCATCCCGCACATCAACGGCGAAGAACAGAAAATGCAGTCCGAGCCGTTAAAAATCTTTGGAAAATTGATCAACGGGGCTGTCGAGGAAAGTGCCATGAAGATCAGCGCACAGTGCCATCGGGTGGCAGTGGCGCATGGTCACCTGGAAGCGCTGTCGGTCAAGTTGAAACACAAGGTGACGGCCGAGGAGATTATCACGGCATGGAATTCTTTCCGGAGCGAGCCGCAGGAATTGGGATTGCCGCTGGCGCCCAGGCAGCCAATCCGGTATTTCCCTGAACCGCATTACCCCCAGCCGAAATTGCACCGCAACCTCGAGCGGGGGATGGCCGTGAGCACCGGCAAGCTGCAGGAATGCCCTGTCCTCGATTGGAAGTTCATCGCTCTGTCCCATAATACGATTCGTGGAGCTGCCGGCGGAGCCGTGTTAAATGCCGAATTGCTGGTGAAAAAGGGGTATCTGGAGGCAGTGAGCGTTCCGGCCTCCTGAGAATACAAGCACCTGATTAACAAGATGGTTCGACAACCGAGGTAGGGAGAACGTGCCTGACAGCATCCGTGCATTCGCGCCCGCCACAGTGGCCAATGTTGCCTGTGGGTTTGATATCATGGGGTTTGCGATTAACAAGCCCGGTGATGAAGTGGAGCTGCGCCGCAAATCATCGCCGGGTATCGAAATCTGCAGGATCACCGGGGATCACGGCCGGCTGCCGTATGACGCAGACAAAAACACGGCCGGAATCGCCGTTGCCCGGTTTCTGGCACACACCGGATTCGACCAGGGTATCGAAATCGACCTCCATAAGAAAATGCCCCTGGGCAGCGGAATGGGATCCAGTGCTGCCAGTGCCGTGGCCGCTCTCTTCGCGGTGAATAAACTGTTCGATGATCCCCTCTCGCTCCGGGAGCTCCTGCCCTTCGCCATGCAAAGCGAAGGCATTGCCTCCGGCGCCGCTCATGCCGACAACGTAGCGCCATCTCTGCTGGGCGGATTTATTCTGATCCGCAGTTACGACCCGCTGGATATCATCCAGATCCCCACGCCCGAGCACCTGTATTGCACCCTCCTGCATCCCCAGATTGAGGTGCTCACCGACGACGCCCGGCGGATTCTGAAAAAGCAAATTCTGCTCAAAGATGCCATTGTCCAGTGGGGCAACGTGGCCGGCCTTATCACCGGCCTGATGACCTCCGATTACACCCTGATCAGCCGGTCCATGAAAGATGTGATCATCGAACCGGTCCGGTCGCTGTTGATTCCGGGATACGATGAGATCAAGGAAGCCGCTATCGGCGCCGGCGCGCTGGGGTGCAGTATTTCCGGATCCGGGCCGTCGATATTCGCCCTGAGTACCGAGATGGCGACCGCAACCGGTGTCGGAGAGGTCATGCAGACCACCTGCAGCGCCCAGGATATCGACAGCGAGGTCTATATTTCTCCCATAAATAAGCACGGACCCCACCTTCTTAATTGAGGACTATGCAGGTATACAGCACCAATCGACAGAGTCCGGACGTCTCAATCAGAGAAGCGGTGCTCACCGGGATGCCGCCGGACGGCGGGTTATACATGCCGGCGAAGATCCCGCGCCTCGCCGGAGATTCCTTTACACATCTGAAGAACTATTCCTTTCAGGAGCTGGCCGTTCGGACCGGCTATCCCTTTTTCGCCGAGGAAGTGCCGGAGACGGAATTCCGGGAACTCGTCGAAGCAACCATCAACTTTCCCGCGCCCCTCGTACCTCTCGAAGAGGACGTGTCTGCATTGGAATTATTGCATGGTCCCACGCTCGCCTTCAAAGACTTCGGGGCACGATTCATGGCCCGCCTGATGTCCTTCTTCATCCGCCAGGAGGATCATGCGCTCACAATCCTGGTGGCCACCTCCGGCGACACCGGCAGCGCCGTGGCTCACGGTTTCCTGCGGGTTCCGGGAATCGAGGTCTATATTCTGTATCCGAAAAATAAAGTCAGCGAAATCCAGGAAAAACAATTCACCACCCTGGGCCATAACATCACCGCTCTGGAAATCGACGGGAACTTCGACGACTGCCAACACCTGGTGAAAACAGCCTTCACCGACCCGGATCTGAATAATTCGCTCGAGTTAACCTCGGCCAATTCCATCAACATCGCCCGGCTGATTCCCCAGTCGTTCTACTACTTTTGGGCATATGCGCAGTGTGATGACGGCAAGCCGCCGGTCTTTTCCGTACCCAGTGGAAATTTCGGCAATCTGACCGGCGGGCTCCTGGCCAAACGGATGGGCCTTCCGATACGGCAATTCATCGCGGCTTCCAATGTCAACGATGTGGTCCCCGCATATCTTCGCACCGGACATTTCACTCCCAGAGATTCCATCGAGACCATCTCCAATGCGATGGACGTCGGAAATCCCAGCAACTTCGCCCGGATGCTGGATCTCTATGATCACGACGTCGGGAAGATGCGGAAGGATATACTCGGATCCTCCTGGACTGACGACCAAACCCGGCAGGCTATCAGGGAAGTTTGGGAGCGCACCGGGTACATCCTGGATCCCCACGGGGCGGTGGGCTACCTTGCGCTTCGGGAACATCTGGCGACAGCGCGGGAAGATGTCGCCGGTATCTTCCTGGAAACTGCCCATCCCGCCAAATTTCTGGAGACGGTCGAACCACTAATTGATACCGGCATCGACATCCCGGACCGCCTTGAAGAAGCGCTGCATGCTGAGAAACAATCACTCCCGCTGTCCAACCGGTTCGACGACCTGAAATCCTTTTTACTGAGCACACCACATCAATAATCCATATGGGAATAGAAAAAAGAAGAGGAGTCATTGGATATGTCAGACCATCAACATGGGCATATGGGACCGACAGGCAACTGTATCTGTCCCAAATGCGGCACGAAAATCCCACACCAGAAAGGAACTCCCTGCCAGGAGGAGCACTGTCCTGAGTGCGGTTCTAAAATGCTCCGGGAGGGATCGCATCATCATCAACTCTTTCTGGAGAAGCAGCGAAAAAAAGATTCCGACGATTCAGAATAACCACCGGTGTCCCGCAAGGGATCCCTTCTGGAAAACCGGTGGAACACGGCAACCACAAACCCCAACCCGGAACGGGTTGAAGCTTTCGAAGCCCGGAGGGCTTCAACGTGAATAGCCCCCGGTGCAACCGGGGGGATACTTAATGGTATTTGATCTTCGTGGGCACAATTCGTACGTATGAAACAGACATAAACTGACATGAATGGTTATCAGGAAGGCTGAGAATGCGATTCATGAATTCTAAATTTCGCTCCAGACTATCTCCGCTCAGTCTTATCATCATTGTGTTTCTGATAATCGCCGTTGCCTGGCTGGGCTGGGTTGTGCTGTTTCGCGGTAAAGCCCCTGCGGTCGTGTACGAGATTATTTCTATTGAAGATATCAGTTCACAGGAGTTAACCCGGGGGAACATCCATGTCCGGGTGGAATCCACCACTCCTTCCCTCCGGGAACTCAGAGGTGCCGCCCTGGAGGTATGGAACACCAGGCAGCAAGAGTGGGATCAGCTGAATATGTTCTTTTACATTCCCGGGATGGATGTCCGGGAAACAGCCTATGCCGTCGCCCGCTTTAACCAGTCCGGGATTGAGTCGATCAGGCTGGTACAGAGTGAACCATTCGAAGAGGAAGAAGAGGAGATAGAGCCAGAAGCTACTCAATAATCGGGCAGCGCACATGAACTCCTGTTTCCGTGTCATCTGAATAACTGAAATCCACCAGAACACCCTAAAGCGAATTTCAATGAAATCATCAACAAGACGTCTGATCTTTTTTGTGGCAGGATGACTTGCACTTCTCCTATATGGCTTCACCGCCTTCCGGACCATCACCTGGTGGGATGCCAGCGAATACATCCTTGCCGCGGCCACGCTGGGTGTGCCCCATCCTCCGGGCTCTCTGCTTTTAATTCTGCTGGGATATGGCGTATCGAACCTGACCCTGAGCAACGATCCGGCCTTCGCACTCAATATTTTGGCCGGAGTTCTGGCGGCTCTGAGCATCATACTTCTTGCCTCCCTGGCGTTGCGATTACTACACCAGAAGGAATACCGGCTTCGCTATATCGTTCGCACACACAGTGATAATTATCAGATACTGGGCGCAGCAGCCGGCATCCTGCTGCTGGCTTTCAGCAGGAGCCTGTGGGACTATGCCGTCAAGTTCACCCCGTATATACTCACTGCCCTGTTCACCGTACTGATTCTCTGGGCCGTGTTGCAGTGGTGGAAGAAAGCAGAGTATCCCGACCATATCACCTGGTTGTTTCTCATCGCACTGCTGTTCGGACTGGATTTTTCCGTCCATCGCACAAACTGGTTGCTCCTGCCGGCGGTCCTGCCCTGGATTCTGCTGCGCCGTCCACGGGTCTTGGTGTCGTGGAAGGCCTGGCTGGCGGGTGTCGGGGGCTATGCGTTGGGATTGTCCGCGATTTTTCTGATTATCCCCATTTCCGTCGGAGACCCCTACCTGAATTTCGGTGCACCGGACACCATCAACCGATTCTGGGAGTATATCTCCCTCCGGCAGTTCGGTGGCAGCTGGTTGATCCGGCTGTTTCCCCGAACGGCACCGTTCTGGTCCTACCAGGTTCAGGATTATCTTACCGTGTTCCAAACGAACTTCTTCTCCTGGCATGCTCTCCTCGGACCACTGGGCTACCTCCCCGGGCTTCTGGGACTCGCCGGAATCGTTATATTGTGGAGACGCCACTGGCGGCTTGCCCTCGGGTTGCTCTTCCTGTTTCTCTTCAGCAGTCTGGGTGCGGTGCTATATTTTAACCTGCCGGAAAATTTCTTTCGTCCAATCGCCCGGCATTACCTGCCCTCCTTTGTTATATTCGGACTCTTAATGGCATGCGGAGCAGGCGCTGCCGGCTCGGCCCTGTACAGAGGAATACGGCGGGAGCATCCGGTGATAGCCAGTCTGCTGGTATCCTTACTGGTAATCTCCGCAAGAAGCCAGATCTTCGAAAATTATGGTGAAGTGAATGGCGCAAACCAGTTTTTCAGTATTGATCACGCGTCCAATCTCCTCGAACCGTTACCGCAAGATGCCATTCTCATCGTCATCGGAGATGCGAACACCTATCCTGTCTGGTACCTGCAGGGAGTTCAGCAGGCGAGACCGGATGTGACCATCTGCAACCTCCATCTGCTGAATACCAAATGGTATGTCCGGCAGCTGGTGAATCGAACCCCTGGTTTCCCGTTATCTCTGGGCACCCGACAGATCGAAGCGCTCCGGGTCATTCCCTGGCAGGATTCCACACTCACCATCCCTCCTCCGGCTCCAACGGGTGAAGATGCCGACCAAAAGGAGCCTCTAGTAATTGACGTACAGCCAACTCTGAATGATTCGCTGCTCTATGTTCACGATCAGCTACTCCTCCGGATGATCCGGGAGAACCAGTGGCAGCGACCGG
>DATFLS010000411.1:0-4606 GCA_035267465.1 bacterium | reverse complement strand
TGAATTCCGGGGGTGTCGGAGGCGGATCCTCCGGTGCCAGCAGATCGCAGGCTGGAAACACCATCCCCGTGAGCAATCCGATCAGGCAGTAAGAAAAAATAAATCGAAGATGCATCAGATCCTCCGTCGATTAAAAGGAATACCGGAGCCGTTACATTTCTCCTCACCCCTCGTTAAGTACTCAATTCCCGTGCCACATTTTCTTTCGCTGTGAAAAGCAAGGTAAATTCATAATATTTCATCAATTAAGCGCAACCCAGTTTTCCGATTTCCTAATCCACGATGGAGCGAGGGCTCCATCAGAATAGCGCCAGAGCCCCATTAGTTTCCAAAGCCTTGCAGCACAAGAGTTTCTGGTGTTCAGGAAATGGAGTGGTCGCCCTATTTTGTCGATTCAGCGGTTTGGTTTCAGGTCATGATGACGAAGAAAGTCCATGAATTTCTGATAGTCACGTTCCGGGAGGTGAAACAAAGTCAGGAGGGCCTTGTAGCTGCCTGCAACCTGAAGTCCCCACCGGATGATACTTTGCACCTGGTGCCGGTTCAAATCTCGGTTCAGAAAAGGGTGCTGAACCACCTCGGAAAACGGTCTGTCATCGTCTACCATCTGCCGGTAGGATTCCTCCGCTATCCCGCCCGTATGCAACTTTGGTGTCAGCTGTCCGCCCTTTCCTGCCTGCCGGATCTCCGGCGGGAAATCTTTCGGGAGGATTTCCCCCTGTCTTCACTGGTAAACCAGGCGTTAGTGACGACGTGCTTCAACTCCCGAACGTTCCCAGGCCAGTGGTAGCCGGTCAATAGATCCATGACTTTCGAGGGAAAATTTTTCTCTGTGTCATTTTTCGTATTGCATTCGCTCAGAAAAAAGAGGGCCAGCTGCTCCAGGTCCCATTCGTTGCGCTGTCGCAATGGTGGCAGGGTGATGGTGTGTCCGGCAAGCCGGTAATAGAGGTCCTCCCGGAACGTGCCACGATGCACCATGTTCCGCAGCTCTTGGTTGGTCGCAGCAATAATCCTGAGGTCTACCGTCATCGGGGCATCCGCTCCCACCGGGTGTATTTCTCCAGACTCGATGGTCCGCAGAAGCAAGGCCTGCACGTCCAGGGAGAGGGTCTCCACCTCGTCCAGCAGGACGGTGCCGCCATCCGCCTGTCGGAGAGCGCCCGGCCGATGGTGCCCCACCCCGGTGAAGCTTCCCTTCAGGTGGCCA
This sequence comes from bacterium, assembly GCA_035267465.1. Lineage (GTDB taxonomy): Bacteria > Fidelibacterota > JAANXI01 > JAANXI01 > JAANXI01 > DATFLS01. The sequence goes on along the minus strand of DATFLS010000411.1, from coordinate 3,396 downwards.
AACAAATGGCTGGATGCCAAGGAATCTTCCCTGATCTGAGCGCAGTTTACCGCCAGAAAGGGCCTGTTCCGGCGGGTACTGCGGAAGTGCAGCAGCTGAGCCCACAGCTCCTTACCGGTGCCGGTTTCCCCGGTGATCAGGACCGGCAGCTCGGATCGAACATAGGTTTCCGCTGTCCGGAGTGCATCCAGTACTACCGAATCATCACCGATGATGGTCACTGGGGGCTCCTCTTTGAACTGCTGGCGTGACTCGTGGTAGACCAAGTACCGCTGGTAATGGGATTGAAATTGTCGGATCAGCAGTTCGCTTTTTCGCGTTACGTATTGTTTGTTCAAAACATCAGTGGGGATGGTGAATCGACCGCAGATCACCCCGTCAAAGGGCACCTCGATTTCAGTGACTGCTTTCTGGTGCCAATCTAATACGAGTATTTCTTCAGTAGGCGACCCCGGATGGGAGGGTGTCTTGTTCTCGGAGTATTTCCGGAACAAGTGGTGATGAAAATACGGATACCGGATCAAACGCATATCCAACAGAGGCAGTTCATAAAACGTCTGACCCAGCTGTGCCAGGTAAGAAAGGAGGAGCTGTTCTTTCCGGTAAAGGCGGTACAGGTGATTGCCAGAACAGTGAGCAGTATACTCTCCCATTTTCTGCTCCCAAATGTATATAATATAAACTAAACTCTGAGTACTCCGACGCTTTCAGTGCTTCGAAGAGCATGAATGACACTATATTATGAAAGTTGCAAAACTCAGACCAACTGCCTAAACAAATGGTAGTCAATATCGTAACCTGATTCCCTCAATCTCTTGAATCTGGAATGAAACTATAGAACATTAAAGAGCCGTATACAGTAAGAGACCGTTATCTTCTCATGGTCAGGATTTGAATGCTTCTGACACATTAGAACGAAATGACTTGAATGGATACCACTTTGAATCTGTGGGAAAGTTTTCACCCTCAGAAAGTTGAAGGTTTTTTCAGCTTTTTGAATATGTTGATATCGGGGTAAAATCCTTTTTATTCGTACTCTGATATGAATAGAGCGACAAAATAAGAAGGTCTTGAACATTACATTGAATATGTCCTTGTCGCACCTGCAATATCAGCTCTAGGATTGATCTGTTATATACCTCAGCAAAAAAAGAAATGTGCAGATTTCAATAGAAGATTCAATCGATGCGACAATGGTCAATCGACTGGATCTCAGACTGAAGTTTACCGATTTTTTTGAGGTCGGCGCTTGCGGGCTGTAATATAGCCCCTTCCAGCAACGGCATGAATACAAGAAGCAAAATTCAAGAGTACAAAACTTCAAAATGCAGGATCACATCCTTGGCTCTGAAAAAATCGCAGGACCTCAAAGTTCGATATTGTCGGCCATCTCAAGAGGGGCACTCTGGTATAGCAATGGCAAGGTCACAAAGCCGCACGAAGTGTTCGTCATTGGTGTGACTTTGTGTCTCTCTTGGTGCCACTGTGTGTACCTGTCTGCCTCAAATATTACACTTATGGAGACAACACAAACTGACTGGAGAATTTCGGATTGGATATTAGCGAGGTAGTTCGTACTTTTAATCAGAACCGAATAATTTCCGATTAACACAATTCTGAGAGTGTGCCAGTGTTTTAGCCGGCACCGTCAAATCTCACCGGAAACCCGAATTCATGTCTCTATTCGTGTGCGATACGAATGTTACTAATTGCAAGCAGGATTAAAATTTTTATACATACAAATTCCATCATTTTTTAAAGAAAGGAGCAGCAGTATGTCTTCAGAATCCGACAGGATTTCACGGCGAGAATTTTTATCCACATGTATGAAAACGGGTTCGGCGCTGGCGGTTTCCGGAGCATTCCTGACAGGTCCGGTCATCGATCCGGGCGGAAGAGTGTTGGGTGCCAATGACCAGATTACGACGGCCGTGGCCGGAATTAATGGACAAGGATCCAGCCATTTCAATCATTTCAGTATGATTAACGGAGTCCGGGTGAAAACCATCTGTGAGGTGGATGAACGGCTCTATGAGGAAAAAGGAAAGTGGGCGGAAGACCTCACCGGAAACACTGTTCAGTTTGAACCGGATATCCGGACGGTTCTGGACGATCCGGATATCGATGCCATTTCGATTGCCACGCCCAATCACTGGCATTCGTTGATGACTGTGTGGGGATGTCAGGCCGGGAAGGATGTGTACGTGGAAAAGCCGATATCCCATAACGTCTGGGAAGGTCGCCGGGCAGTGGAAGCGGCGCGCCGGTATCAGCGGGTGGTGGCGGCCGGCACCCAGTACCGCACGTATCCCCATATCGTGGAAGCCATGAGATTGCTGCACGAAGGGGTGATTGGCGACGTGTATATGGCGAAGGGGCTGTGTTATAAACCCCGGGAGAGCATCAGTGAAAAAATGGATACCCGGGCGCCGGAGGGCCTCCATTATGATCTCTGGCTGGGTCCGGCGCCCCTGCAGCAGTTTAACCCGAATTATGTGCACTACAACTGGCACTGGTTCTGGGATTTCGGGAACGGCGACATCGGCAATCAGGGAGTGCATGAAATGGATCTGGCCCGGTGGGGACTGGATAAAAAGTCATTGCCCACCAAAATTTACTCTGACGGCGGGTACTATGCCTTTGATTCGGATCAGCAGACACCGAACACCCAGCACGCCACTTTCAAATGGGATGATGGGAAAATCCTGCAGTTCGAGGTGCGGGGATTGTATACCAACGGAGACGACGAGATCCGCATCGGGAATCTGTATTACGGCACGGAGGGCTGGATGCATCTGGATCAGGAAGGATACAGCACTTACCTGGGACGTGACAACGAACCCGGTCCCAGCGGGAAGCCGGTGGTGAAGAAGGGCGTGACAGCAATCGGCGGACCTGCAGGGTTCGAGGAAGGTGCCGAGGTGGCCTCCTCTCGCCTGATGCATCGAATCAATTTCATCGAAGCGGTTCGAGCCGGAGATCCTTCTCACCTGAATGCGGATATCTTAACCGGGCACATCAGTTCCTCGCTGTGTCATCTTGCCAACATTTCCTATCGGGTGGGACGCAATCTGGAATTCGATCCCTACACGGAACGGTTCGTGGATGATGATCAGGCGAACGGCTATCTGAAGCGGGATTACCGCTATCCGTTCGAGGTGCCGGAATCGTTCGCATAGTTTTGCCAGCGCTTCCTATGGAATACCGGATCAACTAAGTAACGGATATTATCAGGGCTATATTTTCTCTTATTGGTGACTCTGTAGTCTTGCTTAATCTGCGGTGATCTGATTTGTCTATGTTATCAGTCCCACAAAATCCCGTTGGGACGTGCTATTTTTTATTAAATCTTCAGGAATATGATGAGAAGGAGTAGACAATGCAACGACGCGACTT
>DATFLS010000410.1:0-2633 GCA_035267465.1 bacterium | reverse complement strand
GTGTTGGCAGTTGGTTTACCTAGCGGAGAGAGATGCACTACCGACTCCACCGGCCGGTTTGCGTACGGGAAACCGCAGATGGGTTCCTGGGCGGAGATTTGGCTAAGGGGGAGAACGCTCAGAACAATCAGAATCAGGAATGTAGGCGGGCGATATTTTGTCACGTTTACAGAAACTGGTTCGTGAAGTTATTTATAGCGTCCTCTTTCCCGACGATGATCAGAATCGTGTTCTCTTCCAGCACGGTGCCACCGTGGGGAATGGCTACTTTCGTTATTTCTTCGATGTACTCACTATCATCGTCCTGTTTCACCACTTGTTCATTGATCCCGATCACATTGACCTGGTAATTCCGGCGCAGGCCGATCTGGGACAGTGTCTTGCCGATAAACTCCTGCGGGGTTTCCACCCGGATCATCTTGTAATCTTCGGTGACTGCCAGATAATCTTTCAAATGGGGTTTGAGCAGCCGGTGCGCCGTTTTCCGACCGATTTCATCCTCCGGGGAGATAATCTCGTCCGCCCCGATTTGCTCCAGTATGCGCCGGTGGATAGGGTTGGCGGCCCGCGTGATGACCTTCCTGATACCTAACTGCTTCAGGTATGCGGCAGTCAGGAGATTGGCTTCAAAATTTTCCCCGATGGCCACCACGGCGGCGTCCATATCCTGCAGTCCCAGCGATCGAAGGGAGGCCGGATCAGTGGCATCCAGTTTCACGGAATAGGCAACGTAGTCGTGAATCTCTTCGACTTTTTCCATATCGGTATCCACGGCAATGACTTCCGCGCCTTCCTGGGCCAGGGTCAGGGCGACCTGCCGTCCGAACACTCCCAGACCTATAACGACAAATTTCGCCATTCCGAATTCTCCTTATCCTAGCATAACGGATTCTTCCGGATATTCATAGAGTTGTTTTCGCTGTTTACCTCCCAGGGCGATTACAAACGCCAACGGTCCCACCCGGCCCGTAAACATGGTGGCGATAATGATATATTTCCCCAGTGTGGATAGTTCGGGCGTGGCTCCCATGGAAAGCCCGACTGTCCCGAAGGCAGAGAACGTTTCGAACAACAATGCCATGGGTTCTTGTGATTCGACGACCGTCAACAGAACAAAGCTGATCATCACCACCAGCTGCGATCCCAGAATAAGCAGCAGGCTGCGATAAAGCAGATGACTCGGTATGGTACGATGCCGGTGTTCGACTGCCGGAAGACCGCGGAGTTTGGCCCACATGGCCCGGATCGACAAATAAAAGGTCGTCGTTTTGATGCCGCCTCCGGTGGATCCCGGACTGGCTCCGATAAACATCAGAATCATGATTCCCAGCAGAGCGGGCAGCGCGAGGCTGCCGATATCAATGGTATTAAATCCCGCAGTCCGGGCGGTTATTGATTGGAACAGACTATGGATGATGATCTGATAGTTCACCGGCCCCGCGCCGGTGTGAATAAAGTGAGCCCACCAGATCCAGATCGCGCCGGACAGAATTAACACACCGGATGTCCAGAGCACCACGTGCGTCTGCATCCGGACGCGCAGCTGCTTTTTCCCGAACGGCCCGGTGGTGCCAAAGAACCGATGTCCGAGCAAGTTGATGAGGACCGGAAATCCGAGCCCGCCGATAATAATTAAACCGGCAAAGACCCCGACCAGCATTCCGTGGTCCGCAAACTGCACCAGGCTGTCCGAGTAGGTGGAAAATCCGGCGTTGCAGAATGCCGAGACCGCATGGAACAGGGAGTTAAAAAGCCGTCCGCCCCGGGCGATTGCATCCGCCGGGAACAGACTGTAAAAAGCCACCACTCCGATCGTTTCAAAAAAAATGGTCAGGCCGAGTATTTGCCATAAAGATTGTCCGATTTTTTCCATACTCTCCCCGGCCAGAAGATCCCGCATCACCATCCGTCCGGTCACACTCATCTGGGTTCCCAGAGCGATGGCGAAAAAGGCAGCCATGGTCATAATGCCGAGCCCTCCTGCCTGAATCAGCAACATGATAATCCAGTGGCCCAGGTGTGAGAAATAGATCCCGGTATCCACGACAATCAATCCCGTCACACAGGTGGCGCTGGTGGCTGTAAACAGGGCATCCACAAAGCTGATCTGCTCATACGCGGTGGCTTTGGGGAGCATCAGTAATCCGGTGCCGGCGAGAATCATAATTGCGAAACTACCCAGGAGAATCGTGATCGGTCGAAAGTCAGCAAAGGCAAATCGTTGGGTAAATTTGATCGCTGTGAAGAGCGCAGCCAGTAATATGAAGATCTGTGTGATGGTGATATACAGTTTTGCAATCTGCCGCATGGGAACCCGTTCGAGATGATCCGCAAAATGTACCACCTGCCAGAAGGGATTGTACAGGAGGAGAAACAGAAATAATAACCCGATGAAGGTGAAATCCAGCCGGTGGGTTCTGAGCAGGTCTGCCTTGTCGCTTACCAATAACAGTTTGACGAGATTATGTGCGACGAAGTAAAAGAGCACCGAGTAATCGAAGTAGTGCAATATGCGAAAAGTATCTGCCGGAATATAGAAGCCGTATTCCAGCAACAGGGAGCCAATCACGCCGAACCCCAGCAACAGCATGATGGAATCCAGGATACGTATGATCTTCTGGGACAATGCCGGA
>DATFLS010000409.1:0-4821 GCA_035267465.1 bacterium | reverse complement strand
TCGGAGGGGCTGGTGCTGGCCAGTCTCGGCTCGTCCGGAACCGTGGTGGCCCACACCGATCAGATGAAAAAGGATCCCCATGGGCGCATTCACAGTTTTAACCATGCCGTACCGCACCGGTGGTATCTGATGGGCGTGATGCTGTCCGCTGCCGCGTCCTTTCAGTGGTTTCGCGACAATTTCGCCGAAGCCGAACTGATGCTTGAAAAATCGATTCCCGAGAGTGCTGATGAACTGCTCAACAAGCAAGCCGAATCCGTCAGGCCGGGGTCCGAAGGGGTCCTGTTTCTGCCCTATCTCAGCGGCGAACGGACACCCCATCGCCATGCGAAAGCCCGGGGAGTCTTTTTCGGTCTGGCTCCAATCCACACCAAAAAGCATTTCGCGCGAGCGATCCTGGAGGGAGTGTCGTTCGGCATGCGGGATTCCCTGGAACTGGTCCGGGATCTGGGAGTGGAACCACGCCAGATCCGCATTACCGGCGGCGGTGCCAAAAGCCCGCTCTGGCGACAGATGCTGGCGGATGTGTTTAACCAACCGGTGGTGACCACCAACATCGAAGAGGGACCCGCCATCGGAGCTGCCTTGCTGGCGGGAGTGGGAGTGGAGATATTCGCGGATGTGGGCGAAGCCGTTTCCGAAGTGGTGAAGGTTACGAACACTATTCAGCCGGATGAATCAACGGCCGCTGTCTATGAGCAACTCTATCTTGTGTACAAACATCTGTATCAGTCGCTCAGGGAGAATTTCGACGAGGCGTTTGCCCTCAATGAGCAGCTGGGCCAGTGACGAGATGCGACAGACGATTAGGTTACGACACCAACCTTTCATTATAACCGCAGGAGGAATCCATGTTACACGAATTTTTTCCGGAAGTCGAGTCGCCGATTCAGTACGAGGGCAAAGAATCGGATAATCCGCTCGCGTTTAAGTTCTACAATCCCGACCAGCGCGTAGGCGACAGAACCATGGCGGAACATTTCCGGTTTGCGGTGGCCTACTGGCACACCATGATGGGAGACGGCACCGATATGTTTGGCGGCCCGGCGTATCAGCGGCCCTGGTGGGAGCCGGATGATCCCATGGATCGGGCCCGGGCGACGCTGCGTGCGGCGTTCGAGTTCTTTCAGAAACTGGGCGTCGACTATTACTGCTTTCACGACCGGGATATCGCACCGGAAGGTGAAAATTTTGCAGAGACCTGTCGGAACCTAAAAACGATCGTCGAGGAAGCCAAACAGCTGCAGGAAGACACCGGTAAGCAGCTTCTCTGGGGCACCGCCTGTCTGTTTGCCGACCCTATCTATACCCATGGCGCGGCATCGAACCCCGACGCCCATGTGTTCGCCCACGCCGCCGCCCAGGTGAAAAATGCCATCGATGTCACTCACGAACTGGGTGGAGTAAACTACGTGTTCTGGGGAGGCCGGGAAGGTTACGAAACGCTCCTGAATACAGATTATGGTCAGGAGCAGGAACAGCTGGCCCGCTTCTTCCACATGGCAGTGGATTACAAGAAGAAGATCGGATTCGGCGGACAGTTCCTGATTGAACCGAAACCGTGCGAACCCACCAAACATCAATACGATCATGATGCAGCGACGGTGCTCGGCTTTCTCCGGGAGTTTGATCTGTGGGATGATTTTCAATTGAACGTGGAGGCCAATCACGCCACCCTGGCCGGGCACACCTTTCACCACGACCTGACCGTGGCCTCAGCCGCCGGCATGCTGGGCAGTATCGACGCGAATCGCGGCGACCTGATGCTGGGATGGGATACGGATCAGTTTCCCACCGATATTTACGACACGACATACGCCATGTTGATTGTCCTTAACCAGGGCGGACTGGGATCCGGGGGCCTGAACTTTGATGCGCACGCCCGGCGGGGATCCTTTGATACGGTCGATTTATTCCACGCCCACATCGGCGGGATGGATACCTTTGCCAGGGGACTGCTGGTGGCGCATGAAATGATGCAGGATGAGGCGTTGAGCAAAAATCTCCGGGAACGCTACAGCAGCTATAATTCCGGGATCGGGAAGGAAATCATGTCCGGCACGGCCGATCTCGAATCGCTGGAAGCATTTATTCTCAAAGAAGGAATGCCGGCACTGAAGAGCGGACGGCAGGAAGCGCTCGAAAACGTAGTGAACTCATATATCCTGTAGCTCAGATGCCACTCTCCCTCCGCAGGTGCTGGTTCCTGTCGCCTGCGGAGGGTCTTTTATTTTCAGTATCCGCCTTGCCGTGAAATTTCAGGCCCGATTGCAACAATTCACATGGCCCATGCGTAAATAGGTAATAAATTGCATAGGGAAAATCAGGTCAATACCTGAGAACTATAAACTGAGAAGGACAACAAGAATACTCACCGGCAACAGATACATGCTGAACTATATCAAAAATTATCATCCGAACCAACGATATGCTATTGTTCTCCTTTCGGCTCTGGTCGGTCTGTTCACAGTGGCCTGCCAGCCGAAACCGAACGCCGCACCGAAATTGATCAAAGATAGTGTGCAATTGAAGTATCCGATACAGGCATATGATGAGAATATTGAAGGAAAGGTGTTGTTGCGTATTTACATAGATGAGGAGGGGATGGTGCAATACGCGAAAATCTATCGCTCCTCAGGCTACGACATTCTGGACAGCGCCGCGATTGAGGTAGCGGAATCGGCGCGTTTTCGCCCGGGTCGGGTGAACGGGGAAATCCAGGGCATGTGGTTAACCTGGCCGCTTGTGTACAGCTTCGATCGCATCGCAGAGGATACAAGAAAGTGGAAACAAAAGGTTCGGGCTGCCCAGTACTCGGCCTCCCGGGATCAATCCGATGCCCAGTATGACTTACTGGTGTATTACCGCGGGATGGCGAGGAAAATGGTGGATGACCGGAATGTACAGCTGAACGATATGGTGTTTTCCGTGTGCCTGTCTGCGGTGAAAAGCCAGTGGGATGAGTATAAACATGACTGGCCGCTCTCATTCCTCCTCTTTCAGGATTTTCTTACTCGCTATCCGGACAGCGATCACAGAAAGACGGCGGAAGATTATCTCCGGGATTACCTGACGTATGAAATTACCCTGCTGCAAAATACCCCGTTTGCAAAAGAGACCCGGGAAGGACAAAATAAGCAAAAATTGTTGCAGACCATGGTCGGGTTTTTACGCGAACATTATCCTCAGGCTGGCAGTTCATAATTCCAAAGAGCTTGCAAACTCCGGCACGGGATCTCCGGACTAACTCCCGGCGAGTCGTCCCGACCGGAAGCCCAACGATGTCCAGACGGGCTGGAGCCCCAATAGATCGGGAAAGGCCGGAGGGATCTGGTCGCAACTCCCGATTTGGGTAACCTCGTATGACTCTCCCGCGCTATATCAGGGCAGGCCTTGTAAATGAGGGTTGCCGGAGGAGTTTTAAATGCTGGTGACCTGTATCGCCTTCAGATCCATCACCTGGTCGCCGGGCTTTCTGAGAACTTTTACCTTTACCTGTTGCCGCCCCTCGTTCAATTCCAGCTGCCCTAACTGCAACGGCGTCCAGGTCTTTTCGTATACCTCGTTCCTGGGCACCCGGTCCGGACTGGGAACCGGTTCCGGATCATGGGCTTGTTCAATGTGTTCCTGTAGTGTTTGCTCACCGATCTGCACCGCAACTTCCGCCCCGACATTCTCTTCGCTACACACATACATCAATGTGAACGCATAGGGGCCGCTTTTTTGGATATCCACTTCCCAATACGGATAAGCGTCTGTATCACTCCAATTGGTCACCCAATCGTTCGCCCATCCTGCAGATCCCTGATAACTGATTCCATCTCCGTTCTCCGGATACAAAAATGCTTCGTGCGCCGGCAGCATCACTTCCGGACGTTCGGAATGCCCGATTTCAACAGGAATGACCGCAAAGCCCCGACTGGTGGTGTCCTCTACTATCGCTTCATAAGCCGCCACCAGCTGATCAAGAACGTCCGGATATTGAATTGCAACATCCTCCCGCTCACCGGGATCTGCGACCATATCGAATAATTCCCACTCACCCCCTCCGTCACAGACCGCCCTCCACCGTTGGTTTCGGACGGCACCGGGTTCTCCGTTGCCGGCATCATCACGAAACGTGAACAGCATCCGGTCTTCATGTTCCCAGTCAGTATGCTCCCCCAGAAGCAGAGGCTTCAGGCTCACCCCGTCGAGCGCATTCGACGGAGATACGGGAATCCCGGCGAGGTCGACGATCGTTGGCAGGATATCGATATCGGCAGCAATATGTTTGACTCGGGTGCCCGGTTCAATGGTTCCGGGCCACCGGATAAAGCACGGGATACGCACACCGCCCTCGTGCACGCTACCCTTGCGGCCTCGCATATCACCGTTGTACCGATCGCTGTTGGGTCCATTATCCGTGAGAAATATCACTATTGTGTTCTCTGCCAGGCCCAGCACATCCAGCCTGGAGAGAATCCGTCCGATACTCTCATCCACATTCTCCACCATCCCGTAGGCACAGGCAAGTTTATCTGTGAGCCCTTTCTGCTTGTATTTATTAAAATACTTATCCGGTACCTGCCAGGGCGAATGCGGAGCATTATATGGAATGTAGCAGAAAAACGGGTTATTCTGATTCAATTCAATAAATTGGAGCGCCCGGTCGGTGAGCACATCAGTGATATATCCCTGGGTTTGAATCATAGTGCCATTATGGTCCAGTGTGGTATCGAAATAATTGTTCCAATGGCCTGCACAAAATCCGGTAAACTCATCGAACCCCTGTCCGTTGGGATGGTGGGGATAATGGGCGCCGTTATGCCATTTGCCGAA
>DATFLS010000408.1:0-4832 GCA_035267465.1 bacterium | reverse complement strand
TCTATCTGCGAATGCTTCCCCGGAATTGATGCCAGATGAAATGCCTTCGGATGATGAATATCTTCTGGGAATCGCGACAATTTATCAGATTTTATTCTTTATCTCTGACGGTTTCATCAAGCGGGAGGCCCAAATCCTCATACTTTTCCCGCCGGCTCTGTTGGTCGCCGGTGTTAATCTCCTTCGCCAGCTGACCGACTTCCAGCGCATGTTCTCTGGGAACCACAATCACGCCGTCTCCCTCGGCAACAACCACATCGCCCGGATAGACCAGCACGCCACCGTTGCTCACGACGCCAACGACTCCATTCCTTGCCCATCCCAGGCTGTTATTGGATCCGATGAAACCGCAATCGTTCACTCCGTCGGCATCGACGACCCCCACATCTCCCGGCTTCACGGCATCCAACCAGGCATCCGGCGCCCGGCCATATTGCTCGCTCTTCCACTGTTTGGCTTCCTCGATGGTCTCGAACGAATTCTGTCCCACCCACACATCGGTGGGTACGTGCCGGACAATCACCGCGAATCCGAAAAAGCGATGGGAAAACCGGTCCGTATCCCGCCACAGCGGCCTGATCTCTCGCTTCATGACGCCGATGTCCTGCAGGCCGATCAAATCCATCCCATCGGCGACATCGGTGACCCGCAGATTCTGGTACACTTCAAGGATTTCCTGACGGGTCGCCACACTGTCATCGAAGCTTTTATTCTGCAGGATACGCACTCCCTGCGGAGTGGTCAGCTCCCCGCTTCGTAATGGCAGTGAAAACAGGAGGGGGGAAGTACCCATGAACAAGAGCCCTATCAGGCAAACAGACGCAAACCATCTGAGAGAATCAGATACCATAATGTTCTCCTGTCCTGGATTTTGGTTGTACTTCACTGGCAATAATTCCCTATTCAACCAGCATTGCACAATTCCATTTTGTGGCAACGACTGACTGATAAAATTGTAATAATTCGAAGCCGCCGCCTCTTTACTATCACAATATCCGGGTATTCCCGCAATAAATCAGACAGGTCTCCTGTTTCAAGAGATCTCTCGATATTGCCCAATTTTAAGCAGACGTTTCGGCAGTGATGCCCTTGGTTGCAGTTCTATCCCGGTAAAATAACAATGCTACCCCGACCAGACTGGAAACCAGCAAACCCAAATCCTCCCATATTCCAAACGATATGGCGGCTGAGCTGCCGATGAGGGACCATATGAAGGGAATAAGGAGTAACCATTTCGAAAAGCGCTCACTGGTCCACAACAATAGTCCGAAGGTGAAGATGGTTCCCGGACACGGGGTCACACCGAACATGGGACTGTAAGGCCAGCCATGCCCTGCCAGAGCACCGATCACAGGATACACAACCAATGCATACAGTAGGAATACGGCGCCTGTCCATGCATAGATACCGCCCTCGAACCTGAACCGGAGATTGTCTTTCACCACGCCGTGCCAGGCAAACAGCAGTCCCTGAATGATGAATAAGGCTCCGAATATTCTCGCCGCCGGATTGATCGCGCTGAAAAACATGATATGATAGACAATGCCAATCCACAGCCAGAAGAATCCGAGAATTTCGGTAATGATCCGATCCGAGAACTTCCGCCGCCAGAAGACCAGGACAAGTGCCCCGATACCCAGGAGATAGGCGATGATCTGGGCTGGCCAGATTGTCAGGTTATACAGCCGAAACACTTCCAGAAACTGATCCGTGGTAAATGGTAAATTCATTCCTGCTCCCTCGCTATTGTTACATTCGATGGTTCAATTCTTTCGTACCTTTCGATCCGGTTACATGGTGCTTGATTCACTGAATCGGAAATATCATCCTGAACGAGAAGTGGGAAAAATCCTTCAGCCGGGAAAACACATTGTCAGGCTGTTCTCCTTTGAACACATGGAGATATCCCAGTTGAATTTCCACACTGCGGAATGCCCGGTAGTATGATTGAATTCCCAGATATGCTCCTGGTTCTTCCACACCCACCAGACCGAATCCCCTCAAATCCAGCCGACTCTCCAGATAGGTTTTCCGGGCACTCAGTCCTGCTAACTGCCTGGCGAAGTAGAGGTACGGAATTCCCATGCCCGGCAGAAAATCCCCGGAGAGATCTGCCTCCTCATATTCACCAGCCGCATCCGCAATCTGTGTGATGTCATCAAGCGCCACCCCGGTCACCGTGAAATGTTCACGGCCCATTATCTGTCCGGTGACTGCAAGGTCATTGCTGAAAATATATTCCAGTTGCAGAATATATTCAATATAGTTGCCGGTTAACGATCGCTTGACATCAAAGAGTCCCGGACGGTAGTCGTTTTTTGTCCGAAAGAACGCCCCTTCGGCTCGAATGGCCAAATCCCCCAGCATTCCGGCGGCATCCAGACCGTATACATCGGTCTTCCGATATCCGTGTTTGAATTCCGGTCGCGTAAATACCGGGATCGGTTCCCCCGGCAAAATATCTGCTCCGATAATTCCGGGCATATGATCGAATCCACGAAAATACGACGTTGAAAAATCGATCCCCTGGAGATTCCCGTTCAACCGGATACCATACTGTAATTCATCCCCGCGGGAGATCAGTTGATTTCGCGGATCAAAGGTTGGGACCAGGGGAAAATCCTCTTCATCCCATGGGAGAACATTCGGCCGATGGGCATTCACAACCACGGTTTCCAGATCCCAGTGACCAAAATTGATGGTCATGTTCAGGGAGAGTTCCCCCAATTTCCTTTCGGCGCCGGATTCGAACAGATAATAGAAATTGTAGGGAGACAGGTTATCGGTGGGATTCCAGCCGTCGGCCAATCCCCAGTGATGAATCACCTTCCCGATCTTGACTTCACCGAACTCAGGATGCCAATGCAGATAAAGTTCCCGGAGCACCGGCTCCATGAACTGAATCTCCGACCAGCGCGTTTCCAGCACTCCTCGTCCCCGTATCTCCAGCTCACCGAGCCGCCCCTCCACTTCCCCGCTGGCAATACGAAAAGGAAGATCCAGCTGAGTGTAATCACTGGTCTGATACCGGAACAACGGGTGCAGCTGACCGGAAAATTGCAGATTCAGGGGATTGATTTCTCCTGGTTGTGCAGACAGAAAATTCGCGGTACAGAGCATCAGCAGGAAGATCAATCGACGCATGATACACAGCTCCCTGTGGTCAGTAATTATGGATCTGATCCGGATGTGTTTTTGTGACAGACTCCAACGTTCCCTGAATGTAACCAAGTGCTGCCGATAATCGGAAACCGCTCCACCGGTATGCAAAGCAAAGGAATTCCTTTCATGCCGGCACAGCCTTCGCATATCCGACAATATGCCAAAGTTAATTAGTGTGCTCCCGTCTTCATAGCGATAATCATCTCCGGGAAACAGATCATTGATCCACACTCAAAATCACCTCATTTGCTGGCTGCGATCAACTTTCCTCTTGCACCGCAATAATTTTAACCGTATGTTTTAACCAAATGATTAAACTAAAGCGTTTAAAAGAATGGTCAATGATTGGTTTTGATGAGCACATCCCTTCTCTGGGAATCCGGACGAGATCACAGGTTGGGTGAGGAGATCAGGCTATGATCGGGCACCCCTCCTATTTCGAAGAAGAATCACCCCGGGCGGAAATTCTGCAGGGCGCCATGGAGGAATTCATTGAGTTCGGAAAGAAAGGGGCCCGGATGCAGTCGATTGCCGACCGGGCGGGCGTGAACAAAGCCCTCCTTCATTATTACTTCTCAACCAAGGAGAATCTCCACAAAGAAGTGTTACGCCGGGTGCTTGAGAAGGGTTTTTCTCAGATCTCGCAATCCCTGGAAATTCCTATGGAGCCCGCAGATCAAATCCGGTCTCTTATCCACTCATACTTCGAATTCTTCAGGAAATTCCCCGAACTGCCGAAATTAATGATCCATGAAATCACCTCCTCCCCGCAGGAGGTGGCTGAATTCTTTGGTAAACTCTTCTCCGAAAATCCCAACTATCCCAGGGCATTCGCTGAAGTTATCAAAGAAGGCATCGCCAGGAACCAGTTCAAGCCGGTGGATCCCCGCCAGTTTCTCATCACTACCATCAGTTCCATCATTTTTTTCTTTGTTGCAAAGCCTCTGTTTATAGATATTCTGGAGATTGAGGATGGAGATCAATTTCTTGATGAGCGGTTGGACCATCTCCAGGAGATTTTAATGGACGGTCTTGAAAGGAGTCCGTAAATGAATCGTTTCGTGGTATGTCTGCTTGCACTTTTCCCGTTCCTGATCACCTGCAACGGCCGGAATCAGCCGGGTTATACGACGACCGGCACTATCGAAGCTTACACCGTTGACATCCGGGCGGCCTCGCCGGGGAAACTTCTCTACACCGATATCCCGGAGGGTGTGAAAATTCCCAGAGATCATCTGCTTTCCATAGTTGACACTACGGACTTCTATCTCCAAAAACAGCAAATTCATACAAAACTGAACGGGATTTCCATTCAACTCCAATCGCTCACCAACAAAGCGGAACAGCTGCAGATCAGACTGAACTATCTGAACAAACAGCACGATCGGCTGGCAAAACTGGTGGCCAGTGATGGGGTCGCCCGGGAGAAGCTGGATGAACTGCAGATGGAACGGGATGTCACCCGGGCGCAGCTGGAGGATATCCCCGTTCAGCGCCGATCATTACTCAATCAGCAGGAACAGCTGCGAGAACAACTGGCGCTTCTGGATTTCCGGATCGACGAGGCGGTCATACGGGCGCCTGCCGGAGGCGTGGTGCTGGAGCGGTACGTGGAACGCGGTGAGCGCCTCCAACCCGGTCATCTAATGGCTACCCTCGGATTAACCGAC
>DATFLS010000407.1:0-5547 GCA_035267465.1 bacterium | reverse complement strand
CGACTGCTGACATCCTGAAGTAGTTCGATGCTTACTTCCATCTCGGAATCGAGGTTCTCGTAGCGCGGATGCTGCAGCAGAAACATGGTTTCGTCGAGGCTGGGGAGGAATATATCTACAAAGGGCAGGGCCTCCTGAAATATCCGGGGCCAGTCTGCACGTCCGGCATCGGTTTCCGGATCGGGATACGACATATCTATGGAAGTCGTGACGCCGGTCGCTTTGACGGTCCGCATTAATTCGATAAATTCAACCCCGGCGTTCTCGTACATTTTGCGCATCAGCGAAGGGTATCCGAAATGAAATATTTTAACCTGCCGGCATACTTCGGTATCCACATCTGCCGCAACGAAGGTATCATTGGTGCCGGGATTATGGAGAAAAATCCGGTCCACACCCGGCGGATTAAGTACCAGCGTATAGGAAGTGGAAGCACCTTCCTCGATGACCATGCCCTCGGCAAGAGTGCCGGCATTTGCCCGCAGCACGTTCAGTACGGTTTCCCCGAAAAGATCATCCCCGATTTTCCCCGCCAGGGTCGTCGGTATTCCCAGGCGATGGATGGCGATACCGGTGTTTGAGACGGCCCCGCCTGTAGAGATCACCACCGGCCCGACCTCTGTTAATTTCCCCGGGATAAAAAGAGAATCCAGTGCGTCTGCGGACTCCCGAAACCCCGGAATCAGGTCGAGACAGATGTGGCCGGCGACGATGATATCGGGATCTGTTCCGGGCATGCCGAGTTCCTTCCTAGTCCAGAAAAACGATCTCCCGGGAGCTCTGGGATTGCAGAGCCGCCGTGAATATATTATGAATGTGAGCAGCTTCTTCCGGCGTAACACAGCGGAAGGGCTGGCTCATGTGGTCACCGTTCACCAGTTCATCGCAGTATGCCGCCAGCATCTGAATGAACGCATCCGACATGTTGAACTCGAAAATACTCCCCACATTCGCGGGATAGGCGGATCGATAGGGAACGTCGATGGTCCGCCAGGCCTGCTCGTCGCCGGCAGTGTAGGGGAGATATCGCAGTTCCTTGGGATTCTTGGTGCCGTACTCGGCGGAAAGCGCCGACCCGTATACTCTGATATACCAGGTATTGACTTCTCCGGGGGCAATTCGTTTGGCAGCGATGGTCATGGGAAAGGACTGGTCTTCCGTTTCGACTCTGGTCGAGAGAACCGCGTTATCCCAGGTATCACAGGGGATCATGTTCCCGTTTTTGTCCGGGCGCTCGGTGATGATTTGGGATAACTGCGCACTCACCAGATGGGGTTTCCATCCCATGCGAAGCGGAATATGCAGCACATGCGGTCCTAGATCGCCCATACAGCCATATTCACCATTGATCTCGATCATCCGCTTCCAGTTGATTGGTTTCTGCGGATTCAGATCACTGCAGTGCAAAAAGCCGACTTCGACTTCGATAATTTTACCAAATCGACCTTCTGTCAGCCACTCGAAGATACGATAGGCGCCGGGATAGTACGAGAATTGCGAGCTCACCCGAACGAAGACGTCCGGATGGGCGGTAATGGCCTTATTAATTCGCTCGTTGGCAGATTTATCCATACCGAACGGTTTCTCGCCCAGCAGATGTTTGCCCGCCTGCACGATATCGGCATAGAACTGCGCATGCAGGTTATGAGGCACTGCACAATAAATAACATCAATAGCCGAACTGGTTAGCAGGTCCTGGTAATCGGTTGAGGTGAACTCAATGGTGGGTACATTCTTCTGAAACCAATTCGTCGTGGATTGATGCCGGGCACAGGCAGCCACCACCACCGGCTGGAAATTCACATCCTTCAGATGCATCCATCGCCCGGCGGCGCCGGAAAATTCCTTCCCCATTAACCCACCGCCAATGAGCCCGAACCGGATAATTTCTTTTGACATAGAGTTCACTCACTTATTGAGTCTATATAGAAAACGCCTCGAAGAGATCCCTGCGGGACAAAGATCGCTCCAAAGGAGAGCCTTTGGCTCAAAGGCCGCAAAGAACGCAAAGAAAAAATAAAATATAACAATCAAAATAGTGTAATAATTATTTCGCATATTTGATACACATTACAAATATAAGTTCGATCCAGTCTCCTGTGCCAGGTTCATGTTTCCTAAACTCTCTCACTTACTGATCTAGTGATTTACCTGACATGGGCTTGCGTTTCCTTGTATGGCGTCCGGCGCTTCTGCCAAACCAGTGGAAATTCATGGAAATCTATTGCTTGGGATCCGGAAAGTGTAGTGGGGTCTTTTTGTATTTTTGAGTTATAAAGTTTTGTATTCTCATATTCTTTCATTCCCAAGTTCTTTTCTTGTTGCTACCTGTCCAGCGCATGCAAGGCATAGGCATACGCTCCAACTGCCATGGCTTTGCTGGTCCCCAGCCGGGAGAGTCCCACGCCGATACGTTTCTCAGGATCGTATTGGATAGTATCGGAAGTGCCCGGAATGGGAACGTCCCGGTGTTCGCCCCGAAGAAAGGCTTTTCTGTCGTCTGCATCTTCCAGGTTATAGGTCCGGAGGTCCAGCCGGGGGAGCACATCGCCTTCCGGAGATTGCATGGCGCCATTCATCTCTGCGACGGCAGTATCCAGGAACAGGGAGTGCGCTCCGGCCAGGCCGCCGCCGATCACGATTAATCCGTCAATCAGGGTGATGCAATTGGCCAGGGCATCGCCGACTACCTCGCCCATCAGTCGATAGGCAGCTCGGGCGGCCTCCCGGTTGCCTTCCTTCTCTCCCAGGGCGATGTCGTAGATATCTCTGGGAGACGGCGCCCGCTCGAAGGGAAGGCCGGCCTGTTGGGCGTAGAACCGGCGGACGCCGCGGATGCTGGCTTGCTCCTCGGCGCAGGTAGTTGGATCCACTTTGCTGCGAATGAGCCAGATTTCGGCACTGCAGGAGTTGTCTCCCAGAAAGAGAGTGTTTTCACGCACGATTCCCGCGCCGAAGCCGGTGCCCAGCGTCACCCCGAACAGGTTGGTGTATCGCCTGGGATCGCCGGCCTCGGCCAGCAGGGAATTCACATAGGGGAGAAAGCCCGCTATCGACTCCCCGTAGGCGAACAGGTCACCGTCGTTATTGATGAAGACCGGCAGATCGAATTCACGTTCCAGCATAGGTCCCAGCGGCACGCCGCCCCGGAAGGCCGGCAGGTTCACCAGGTCGCCGATGATCCCGCGGGGAAAATCGGCCGGGCCGGGAAAGGCGAAACTGATGGCCACCGGATTTCCGGTGATGGCCTCGCGGATCCGGGTAAAGCCCTCTCTGAGTGTATTTAAACATCTTTCCAGATCAGTGGCATGCGAAGGCAAAGTCACCGGATCAACGATCTCCTCATTCGCTTGCATGGCGATGAAGACGAAGTTGGTGCCGCCGGCGTCCAGCGACATCACGATGCGGTCATCGTTCTCGTATGGCAATGGGCAACCTCCTCTGTGACGGGTTCACCTCACTCATGCTCCTGCAGCCACTCTTCCAGGCGCTCATTCAGTTCCGGCACCGGATCTTCCTCCGGGACGTCGTACTGGTCTCGCAACCTGTGCAGTTCACTGGCCAGATTCTCCACTACGTTGGCATACTTCGGTTCGTCGTAGACGTTATGGAGCTCGTACGGATCGTTCATTAGGTCGAACAGCTCCCATTCATCTATGGGATAATAATGGATCAGCTTGAACCGCTGGGTCCGGACCCCGTAGTGCCGCATCACCATGTGGACCGCCGGGAATTCGTAATAGTGGTAGTACAGAGAGTCACGCCAGTCAAACGGGGTCTGTCCGCGTAACAGTGGGACGATGCTGCGGCCCTGCATATCCACGGGTGGTTTGATCCCGGCTATATCCAGGAAGGTTTCGGCGAAATCCAGGTTCTGGACCAGGTCGAAGTTTTCCGACCCCGGTCTGGTGACACCCGGCCACCGGACAATCAGCGGCATATGGAACGATTCCTCGTACATCCAGCGCTTGTCGAACCAGCCGTGCTCTCCCAGGTAGAACCCCTGGTCCGAACTGTACATGACCACCGTATTGTCCGCCAGACCGGAGGCATCCAGGTAATCCAGCACCCGCCCCAGGTTGTCATCGACGGACGCGATGACCCGCAGATAGTCTTTGATATACCGTTGATACTTCCACTGGATCAAACTCTTCCCCTGCAGATTCATCTGTTTGAAGGTTCGGTTCTTGGGGTTGTACTCGGCATTCCAGTCTTTTAGTTGCTCGTCATTGATGGTGGGCGGCGGCACGAACTTCAGGTCTCGCTCATCCAGGTGCTCCTTGATAGTCATCTCCTGAAATTTGGCGGCGCTGGACCGGTCGGAGTAGTCATCGTAGAGGGTTTTGGGTTCCGGAATGGTGGAATAATCATAGGTGTTTAGATGATCCGGACCGGGATACCAGCGCCGGTGGGGCGCCTTGTGCTGGTACATCATCATGAACGGCCGGGAGGGATCCCGCTGATTCTGCAGGAAGTCCAGTGCCACGTCGGTGATGATATCGGTGACATACCCGGTGGTTTCCACCCGGCCCTCCGGGGTGCGAAATTCCGGATTGTAATAGTTTCCCTGTCCCGGCAGCACGCGCCAGAAGTCGAAGCCGGTGGGGTCGCTCTTCAGATGCCACTTGCCGATCATGGCGGTCTGGTAGCCGGCCTTCTGCAGCAGTTTGGGAAAGGTCTGCTGGGAGCCGTCGAAGGTTTCCCGGTTGGTGGGCACACCGTTCAGGTGGCTGTGTTTCCCGGTCTGAATCACCGCCCTGCTGGGCGCGCAGATGGAATTGGTCACAAAACAGTTCCGAAACAGCATGCCCCCGCGGGCCAGCCGGTCGATATTCGGGGTTTTATTAATTTTTGAACCGTAGGCGCTGATGGCCTGCTGGGCATGATCGTCTGCGAACACGAAGATGATATTGGGCCGGTCGCCGGCTTGAGCGGCGGTGAATCGCGACAGGAGCGCCCCCGGCATGGCCAGTACGGCGGCTCCCATTCCTAGTGATTTTAAAAACGCTCGTCGATCCATGGTTATTCTCCTTATGGATTTATGGTGTTGTAACTCGATTATGCAGTGTGGTGAACTGACTCTTTACTTCCTTGCATATCCGCCTGTTCTCCCCGGATATTCGGTTCTATTCCATATCTTTCACCCATTGCTCGTGCAGTCTGGTTAAACGCTCGACCACCTCCGGCTGATCCCCGGCGTAATTGATCCGCTCTCCGGGATCCTTTGCCAGATTGGCTAAAAAGGGACCCGGGATGCGCCGGTCCCGGTGCCGGCCGTCGGTGGTGTCCCGCACATCCATCAGCAGTTTCCAGTCCCCGGAGCGGACGGCCCACTGCTCTCGCAGCTGCCAGTGCCAGACTTCATGGGGACTCTCGGCATTTAAAGATTCAATGACCGGTATGATATCTTTGCCATCGATGGTGCGGTCCGGCAGTTCGACCTCGCATAACTCTGTTATGGTCGGAAACCAGTCGCAGCAGGTGCAGAACTGATCCCGGGATTCGTCCTGCGGAAATCTCCCGGGGAACGAGACAATCGCGGGAATC
>DATFLS010000406.1:0-7083 GCA_035267465.1 bacterium | reverse complement strand
CTTCCGCTTCCACGATGACCTGATCACCGCGTTCGAGCCGGTCGTTCTCACTCTCCGGCACATATCGAAAGCAGCCCCGACGCGATCCTTTAAACTCAACAAAAACGGTCTGTATGGTATCTATGGTGGCTTCCATATGGTATCCCTTCCAGATTCCCTCGAATCGCCAGATGCAATTGTATTTGCATACTGTGCAACGCAAGGCGAATATAGACGTTCCTTTCTATGAAATCAATGGCATTCTCCAGCAAAGCCTGTACTGTCGCGTAATCCGCGGCCTGGTAAAACTCCACGAATCGCTGGATTTTCTCCAGCATTTCCGGGAATACCAGCTGACGGACGTTTTCCGTTTCCGACCAGACCCGGGCGTCCCGGAACCATATCTGGAGCAACGCAACAAAGCGCCTGAACTCCAGCGGCGATTCCCGATAGATCGACTCGAGCCGGTCTACCTGCTGTTTGATGGGTACGCCGTCACCTTTCATGACCGCCCGGATGAACTCAAGCAGTGCTTCTTCCTGCTCATTCAGGTCTTGTTCTGCCAGCGTGAGTGCAAAGCCGAAATCCCCGTCAGCCAGCCGGCTGATTTTTTCGATGGCCGCCTCGTCCTTGAGTTGCGTATGCTCCCGCAGTCCCTCGGCGATTTCCCCGCTGGTGAGCACCCGGAACGGCACCGACTGGCAGCGCGAACGAATGGTGGGAGGCAGGAGGTGTTCGGCGCTGGTACAGAAAATGAAACTGGTATCCGCCGGCGGCTCCTCCACCACTTTCAGGATGGAATTGAACGCCTCGGTATTCATCCGCTCCGCTTCCAAAATAAGCACTACTTTCCGGCCGGCTTCAGGTCGTCCCAGATGAATGGATTTCTGCATGGCCCGGACGCTGGAAATCCTGATATTTTGTGCCTTCTCTATACGAATTTTGGTATAGGGAGTTCGGCTCTTGGCTTCGATGGCTTTCTGGATACTTTCGATGACCGACTCGCTGAGGCCCCTGAGCGGATCACTCTTATCGCCCGAACTACCCCCGGGAAGCGCGAAGAGCAACTGCACGTTCGGATGCTGCAGGTGTCGCATCTGCTTACAGCCCGGACAGGTGCCGCAGGGCTTCTCGCCAACGGACTGGCAGTTCAGAATGGCAGCAAATTCCATCGCCATGGCTTCCTTGCCGGTCCCCTCCGGTCCCTGGAACATATACGCATTTGCGTACCGCCCCGTATGGTCGACGGTATGCAGCATCTCGAGAATTCTTTGCTGGCCGATTACCGGAAAGAGAGTGTTCATGAAATGCTTGCCAGCCAGATCTCCGGATTCAACTTCTGCTTATTACCCCAGATCTCGAAATGCAGTTTCGGTCCCTCCAGCGAACCGGAATCCCCGACGCTGGCGATGATATCGCCCGCCTCGACGTACGAATTCTGCACGACCTGAATTTCGATGACATGTGTATACACAGTATAGTAGCCGTCTCCATGATCCAGAATGATCGTATTCCCGAACCCGCGGAGCCAGTCAATCCGTGTCACGACTCCGTCCAGTACCGCTACAACTTCCGTGCCTTTCTCTGCAGCGATGTCAATACCGGGGTTTTCGGTGGTAGTTTTCAGTTTCGGGTGTTGAAATTTCCCAAATCTGGCAATGATTTCACCCCGGGCCGGCCATGGGAGCCGCCCTTTCAGGTTGGGAATATCGACGGTGCTTCCGCGCATCACCATGGCCCGCTGTTCATCGACCGACCCCGCCCGTTCCCGCTCCACCCGTTCCCGTTCCAACTCCGCGATCATACGTTCAATATCCCGGATGGTCTGCTCCCGCTCCCGAATCGCCTGCTGATGGGATTCCACGTCATTGCGAACCTCCGCCAGCAGGTCGCCTCGCCGGGTCTGATCATTTTCCAGGCGCTGTTGCTCGCGCCGCTTCTCCGTGAGCAGGGTCTCCTGTTCTTCGATCTCCCTCCGGAGTTGAGCTCTGTTGTCTTCGATCTGCTGCATGGTATTGGTAATGGCGCGAAACAGCGTCCGATCCGCTTCATTGATCACCTTGAGATATTTGTATCTGTACAATGCCTGATTGATCGATTCACTGGTCAGCAGCAGCTCCAGATCGTTTAACCGGCCCTGTTTGTAAATGTGCACTGCCCGCCGGGCAAAGCGCTCTTTGAGTTCGGCCACCTTCGCCTTCTTCTCCTCCAGCTGGGTGTTCAGGCTTGCAATCCTCGCTTCCCGTTCCTGCTGGGCCTCTTCCATTTGCCGGATCAACCGCTGGGTATAACTGATATCCTGCTCCAGAACGTTCAACTGTTCAATGAGTGACTGTTCTTTCTGTTGTGCGGAGCTCAGCTGCCGCCGGAATTGGGAGATCTCGTCCTGCAGCTGTTCCAATCGCTGGGATTGTGATTGAATCCGGGTCCGTACTGACTGAGCGGAGCCGGCATCCCAGTGAATGAGTGCTGCCAGGATGAGTATCACCAGGCCGGATTTTACAAATCTCCTATCCATAAGAATTAAAAATAGACACCACTACAAGGACATTCAACGATTTTGATGAGGAGTCATGATCCGGGGAATACGAATCCTGTCGATTTATCCCGGTATGAGTTATTGGGACCGCATACCACCACCAATGACAGAAATGGGCACGGAGACCCTTCCCAACACTCTATCAACATTCAGCAGCAGGAACCGGCCACTTCGATCCGGCCGGCCGGAACTACATAGTACAGGTTCACATCACCCCTGCGTGCCAGTTCCTGAATCTTTTAAACGCACGACAGTAATTTATGTGGTGTAGCATAAAGACACTCCGAGCCACTATGAAATCACTGAGATTCATGATAAAATCACTGCAAGTTAGGATAAAATTACGGGGCGGCATGCAGGAGTTGCGCAGAAGCACCAAAAAGTCCCTCGGGAGCACCAAAAAGTCCCTCAGGAGCATAAAAAAGTCCCTCAGGAGCACTAAAAAGTTCCTCAGGAGCACTAAAAAATCCCTCGGGAGCGCTAAAAAGTCCCTCCCGGTCGGGTTGAAATGACTCCCGGTCGGTGGAAAATCGCTCGGAGATATCGGAACTGGGATGTTGGTTAACCCGCATTCCGGTTTCCGGGAGCTCACCCCCTCGGTCCCCTCTCTTGGCACACATCCCGGCACACTTTTACCCAAGAGGGGGAGGCGTATCTCCGGACGCCCGGCTCGCTTGCGTCTGCCATTTGCTCCAAAGTCCCACAAGGGATCCCGTTGGGGGAGTCCCTTTGGGACCGTCTGCCTTTTACCCTGGGCGGGAGAGACGCGGGAACATTGCCAACTGCCCACTGAAGGCGGGGTGGCAAAGCAGGGCACTCTTTCCTCTTTTCTCTTTCCCCTTAACTTTGCTTTGTTCATTCGTGGAATTCGTGGTTTCCCGATTTCTTTGGTTACAATGTGAACTTCATGCCACCCGTTATTCTCCTTGACTTTACCGGAGAGGTCGTAGTAATTTTTCCGGAATCATTCAACCGAACTGAATAGCATGAAGTTTCCAATCTGGGACAACATTTTTCCGAAGCCCACCGAGGAATCCGAAACGGTGCTGGCTTTGAAGGGGGTTCCGATTTTTCAGGAACTGGATAACACCGAATTGAAAGAAATCGAACGATTGGTGCATCAGCGGGAATATACGCCCGGGGAACGTATTTTTTCCCAGGGGCAGCCGGGTCTTGGCATGTATATTCTGCAGTCCGGGAAAGTGAAAATCTATCAGGAAGAACAGGGAGAGCAAATCGAGCTGGCCCGCTTATCCCGGGGAAACTTTTTTGGCGATATGTCTTTACTCGACGAAGCCCCCCGTTCTGCCACGGCCGAAGCGCTGGAGCTTTCCCGGGTGATCGCGTTTTTCCGTCCGGATCTAATGGACCTGCTGGATCGACAGCCCCGCACCGGTATCAAAGTGATCAAAGGGGTGGCGGGAGTGATGGCTGTCCGGCTTCGGGCGCAAAACGACGTCTCCCGCGAGTTGCACGAACAGGTGTCTGCACTGCAACGAGAAATCGACCAGCTCAAGTCGCAACTCAATAACCAATCCTCCTGAGTCGTTGTGGATCAGTCTTCTCACAGAGTCATCTCGCTGGACACCAACCTCCTGCGCAATCTGCTGAAGTTCTTTCTGCTGCTGGTGCTGGCCTACCTGTTTGTTCAGATTTTCCCGTATGTTGCCAATGTGCTGACCCTGATTCTGGTCTCCGTTCTGTTCTCGACCATCCTCTCCCCGTTTGTGAATATGATGGAACGCCGGAACATCCCCAGGGTAGCCGGGGCGCTGCTGGTGCTCCTCACTTTTGTGCTTGTGGTGGCGATCGCGCTCCGGTTTCTTATCCCGGTGATCCGGGAACAGGCCCTCGCTATCAACGATCTGGTACAATCCCAGCGGCCGGTGGAACTCCTGGAGCGATTTCAACAATGGGTTACCGAGAAATTCCCCTTTATCAACGCAGGCAATTTCCAGGATTTCGACATTTCGGGGAAAATAAATGCCTTCATCGGTGATTTTGTCTCCGGCAGCGTGTCTTTTCTCTTCAATGTCGCCGGGATGATTTCGTCTTTTTTCATTGTCCTGGTGATCACGTTTCTGTTATTAAAGGACAGCCGGAAGCTGAACAAAGCCCTGATCAGCCTGATTCCGAACCGGTATTTCGAGCCGGGCCTGACCCTGTTCTATCAGATTCAGCAGCAGCTGAGCAACTACATCCGCGGGCAATTGACCGATGCGCTCATCATCGGTATTCTCTCCATCATCGGATTATGGATACTTCACATCAAATATTTTGTATTTATCGGCTTACTCGCCGGCCTGGCGAATTTAATTCCGTACATAGGGCCGGTGGTCGGGGCGGTCCCGGCGATGGTGATCTCCATTATCAATAATCCGGGCAGGCCGATTATCCTGCTCTATATTGCCGTGATGTTTGCCATCGTGCAAATGATCGACAATTCGGTGGTGTCTCCCATGGTGATGTCCCGAAGTGTGAATATTCATCCCATCACGGTGATCGTGATTATTATCATCGGCGGCAATTTGATGGGCGTGTTCGGCATGCTCATCGCCGTCCCGGTCGCCGGCATCCTGAAGGTGACTATCCAGCAAATCATGTGGACAATAAAGCATTACCGGGTGAGATAATTCGTCTCGATTCCCGTCGATTATTTCTGAGACAGCATACCCCGGTGATATCCGGAGTATCGGTCAGGGACTTCCGCCGTCTGTCTACTCAGCAGAGGCGGTCCGGAGGGATCGGTAAATCCGCTTGAGATCGATGACGGATGAAATCTGCAGCTGAGACAGTTTTTGTCCGGGGAGATAGCTCCTGCTGAACACCAGCAGGACCGCACCAATCAACGCGGGCACCGCAACGTTGATTATAAAAACAATGAATGGAATGGCGGTACTCATTTCCGCGGAGACGCCGAACGGCGCCAGCAGCACGACGGCCGCCGATTCCCGGAGCCCGAGCCCGGCCAGCGTGATCGGAATGAGAATCACGGTCATAATAATGCTCACGATGGCGATGGTCTCCGGCAGGGTCAATCCGGCTTCATACAGGAACAAATAATACTGGAGCGAGATGATGGTCAACGTGACCGCGGCCAGGGGAATCTGCACGAGTAGTGGTCGTCGCCTGCGCAGCGTCTGGGGCAGGTGCGTTTTCATCAGCTGGTTTGTAAAGAGGCGGTTCCAGAGTATAAGGACCAGCAGGATAATTCCGAAAATGATTATGCTCACATACACAAATTGCGGATATATCCAGGCGAATCCGACCACAAACACCAACAGGAGGGCCATGACGAACCCGAGCTTTTCATAGATATACACGGCAATCCGGGAAGCAGGCGTGCCTTCCACGAAGATCATTTTGCCGATTTCGCCCTGGTTGCCCGGCAGGACGAACCGAAAGGAAAATCCCATCAAAAACGCCCGGAACACCCGGCCGGGCGATTGCGCAAGACCGCCGGTCCGAAGGGCAACCGAAAACCTGGTAAACTCCATCGCCCACTGTGCCAGGGCCAGGAGGAAAACGTACAGGACTGTGGTGGTATGCCCGGTGACAAACGTCCGGAATTCCCCGAGATCAATCTGGCGAAGAATCCAATAGATGATCCCCAGACTGATGAGGCCCTTCCCTATCCTGAACAGCATCCTCCGGACCCGTTGTGCCCTCTGTTTCTCCTGTTCGTCCTGTTGCATGTGTTCCATGTGTGTCATTCAATTCGGCGCTCCAGGTCAATGAATATAGAGGGATTTCCCGGGAGATCACACTGATTTATTTTGTTGAGACTGGTATGAGTACTGGGACGACTCAACCGCCAGAGCGCCTTCCGAGGCGTCCCGCACCCATGGGCGCCCAATCACACCCAAGGAGTGCTGGTCGAGATCCCTTGTATTATGCCGCAACTGCCCCCCAGGTGCGTCTCGTTTGGGTATGTCTCGTGAATGAATTGGCTCCGAAGGTCTCGGGATACTCCTCACCGCTGACCTTCCCACCCAACCACCCGCCCTGTCATCCCGAATCCCTGTAGTTGAGGGTGAGGGATCTCTGTCAGAAAGCCGGAGGTTCGATTGCGTGACTCCCTGCGACGACGCACCCACGGATGCGCCTCCGGATGCGGCCCGCACCTGGTGGAGCGGAAGCAGATCCCCGGGAGCCTCGAAAAGATCCCTCACACCCCTTGGACAACAGGGGGTTCGGGATGACACTGTATCAGTGTTGTGCAGGAATAGAACCCTCATGCATGCCCTGGATGATACTGAATGAATATCAGGGTAAACAGAACCCCCTGGCACATCACGGATGGTGCTGTCTCCCGAAGGATTAGGATCAGAACACCTCTGTGATGCGCCCAATCCGAAACATCCACTCTTTACTCTTTCCTCTTAACTCTTTCCTCCGCCGTCTCCGGCGTTTTCTTTGCCGATTGCCTTAAAGTATAAGCTTTATAAAAATAGAAAATAGCAAGGCACTGGGAAGAAAGTGACACATTCATTTGTAGCGATTCCTCGCGTCCTTTGTCATATTGTGGGTCCTGTACCATGGAGGTATGGGCCCAGGCGGGAGGA